>JANLSI010000807.1:0-6104 GCA_031362345.1 Pseudomonadota bacterium | reverse complement strand
GGTATTCTCGATCCGACCAAGGTCGCACGTTCCGCGCTGCAGAACGCTGCTTCCGTCGCCTCCCTGCTCCTGACCACCGAGTGCATGGTGGCCGAAGCGCCCAAGAAGGACGGCGGCGCCGGCCCGGACATGGGTGGGATGGGCGGCGGGATGGGCGGCATGGGTGGGATGGGCGGCATGATGTAAGTCTGCCCCGGCCCGTGGCGGCCTGAGAGAGCCCCGCTTCGTGCGGGGTTCTTTTTTTTCCCAACAAGAACTCCATTCCTGCGCCGCGCGGACCGTCCGCTCTGCGGCGCACTTACCTTGCCGATCCCCCATCACCCACTGCACCTCGAGCGCGCACAAATCGGCGGCGTCAGCCTGAACCTGTCGCCGATGTGGTGCGTGGCTGTTGGCAGCCTCGCCGCAGAGTGCTGCATGTCGCTTTGGAATCATGTAGATAGCCGCATCTGGTGTTGCCGCTTTTCATGGCATGTTTTTTGGAATCATTATTTCATCGGCGCATGAGGAACTGTGTTCACGCGCCGATAAGAGTTCTGGAGATTGATCATTCACGAGCGGAGGCTTTGCCATGACCACCGTCGATTCAGATTTGATCCACACCGTGACAGTGCGTGAGCATTTCAGTGCCGCGTTACAGTTGGCGGCCCGTAACCAGGATGTCGCGCTGCGTGGCATCACCGCCACTTACCTCGTCAATTTGCTGACGCAATACTGTGAATCCTCGACTCTCGCCGCAGTTACCGACACCCATCGCCAGATAAAACCGCTGGCTACGCTCTACGGCGAGGCGCTTGAGGCCCCGACCTCAGAACACCGTCGCCGCACCTTACAGAAGCTGGGCGACTTGGCGCTTTTCATATCAGGTATCTTCAGCGACAGCTTGAATCGCAAACTGATCGATGTCGATTACTACATCGGCATGGGCGAGGCCGCCTATTGTTCGGTCTACGATTCGCTGCAGGTCGATGCGCGCGCCAAGAATGTCAGCACCGTATTCGCCGAGCTCAGTGCGAAGTTCCCTGTGCTGGTCGATGTCTTGACTGAAATCAGTGAGATGAGCGGACTGAAGTCGCGCAGCGACATGCTGCGCACCTACGAGCTCTGGCAGAAAACCGGCAGTGAGCGCGCACGCAAACAGCTGCAGCGCGCCGGTATCGTGCCCTTCGTTGCGCGCCTGCGTACCGCCCACTGAGCGAGCGGCACCCATGCTACTCGCCACACTGCAAGCGCATTTGTCCTGTCTGTACGAAGCGCCTGTCGAGCACAGGGTCGCGGACTATCTGGTAACCGATGCGAATCTAGCGCAGGCGCTCGAAGACAGCGGCGAGGAGCATGGCAATCATGAGCGGCTGTTGGTACGAGAAGGCGATGATTGCCTGGACATCACCCTCTACATCGACGCGAAAATACTCGCGAGTCTGTCCCGCCTCAATCCCTACGCGTGTCTGGACGAGCGCAATCTGAACGAATTCCTCATTGCGCTGGAAGGCGTCAGCCATTTTCATTATCTGGTCTGGAATGCTGTACACGCTCGCCAGGTCACACAACTAGAGATGGAGCTGCAGGCGGAAGTCGATAAGTACATCACCGCCACCTTGTTGCTGCGGCAGCAAGGCGTAATCGACGACAGCGAGGAGTTTCACGAGCGCTTCTTCACCGCCGTGACCTATGCGCTCGATGGCGCCTGCGCGACTGGCCAGCGCTACCGTGAAGCCAACCACTATGCCGCGAAATATTGTCGCACCCTGAACCGTCGCTATCCGGCCCAGCACCAACAACCGTCGTTTATCAATGAACTGCGGCGCTTCTATCGCCTGTCTCAGAACGAGAAGATTAGGTCGATAGAACGAGCGTCAAATTGAAATAGTTATGGCCGAGATCGGCGGCAGTTCAGTCGCCGATTTTCTTGTGTAGATGGGGCATGGAACTCGGATCGCCGGCTTTCATATAGCGCTTCTCGGAGCCGGTGGCAGTGACATTTTCATAAACGCCCTTGTCGCGCTTGACGAGTTTGGTGAAACCTTGGTTCTTCAGTGTCGAGTTGCCGACCGGGATGGAGATGCCTTGCACACCCAGCTTCTTGCGCACTGGCGCTTCGAAATCAGTGTCGCCGAGCACGATCTGGGCAGCGAAGCACAACTCACCCCAATTGCGGATCACCACCTGCATGCGGTGCCGCACCGTCACGACCTGGTCATTCAGTTCGCATAGATACTCGTAGACAGGCATCTCGCCACCTCCGCACCGTCGTCAGGTCGTGCCTGCGATTATTTGACTAGGGCCTGTTTCCAGCGCCCCGTGTAGAGCAGATCCGCATGCGGCTTGCGCTCGCGCTGCGCAGGGGATTTCTCTTCGACGCCGGCGGGCAACAGCGCGGCGTCACCAAGATAGCCGATGGCCATCACCGCGACGGCCTCATGACCAGCGGGTAGTCCGAGGCTGCTATGGGCAAGCGCGGCGTCGAATCCAGCCATCTGATGGACAAACAAACCGAGGTGGGTGGCCTCGCTGAGCAGATTGCCGACCGCGAGGCCGAGATCATAGAACGCCCAGCGATTGGGCTTGCCGTTGTGCAGAAAATTCTGGCGCGCAGTGTTCAACACCAGCAGTGGGGCAGTCGCCGCCCAGGCCTGATTGGCGGGCATGAGGCAAGCCAGCAACTGCTCGTGGGCAGGGTCCTGACCGCGACGCATGAGCAGAAAAGTCCACGGCTGATCGTTGTAACACGACGGCGCCCAGCGGGCGGCTTCAAACAGCGCATGGACCTTTTCATTTTCGACGGCGCGCGGTGCGAAAGCACGCGGACTCCAGCGCTGACTTAAAACATCAAGGATGGCGGGCATCGAAAACTCCCTGCATTGCACAACGTGTTCACGTCATTTATTTCCGACCTAGCAAGGCGCTCACAGCCGCATAGGTCGCCACGCAATAGGGCACGCAGTAGGTCAGGCCAATTTTGATCCACTCGACGCTACCGAGCGTGCCGGCCAGAATACGGTCGCCGTAATTGATAGTGACCAGAATACTGCCCACGACCACCGCAATCCGCAGCGAGCGGCGCACGGTGGCCCGTGCAAACGCGATAGTGAACCACTGCGTCGGAGTGTTGCTGCGCGTTGACACTGCCACGGGAAACAATTCGTAGCGTCAATGCTGGCTGCGGTCGAGCAGGCGTTGATTGCCTGGTTTGCGCGTGGTCGGGCCGCTAAGGATGGCGCCTAGCGTGCCGAAGAAACTGGTGTCGGTCTTGGTATGCGGCACGGCGGCCGTCGCCTGGGGTGTCACTAGTGCAGCAGGTTGTGTCGTCATGTCGGTATTGGCGTTGCCGCCGGTTTGCGCCAGACAGGACTTCATAGCCGTCTCGCGCACCAGCGCGATTTCTTGATCACTCATGGGTTGGGCCGCACTGGCCTTCATTTCCGCCACCATCACCGCCGCGTGGACTGCGCAGCTCTTGCCCGAGGCCGTCGCGGCGACGGCACCGCGCGGGGCAGCCATGGTCAGGCCCATGGCCACGCACAGCACGGGCCAGTATTTTGTACTTGAGTTATGAATCACCATCGAACCCCTTGATTACTTCGCCACCCCATTTGGGCACAATGCCCGACACAGCTCAGCATCCATCAGCATCGAAGCCTAGCGCCCACACACTGTCATGCCCGACCGCGCGATCTTAACCGTGTTCACCGCACGACAATACCAGTACACCCCGAGTCTGCCACGACGATGATCGAGGTCAGCGATCTCAGCTACGAGTATCCGGGCCGGCGCGCCCTCGACCGGGTGAGCTTCTCGATTGCCGCCGGTAGCATCACCGCGCTGGTCGGTCCGAATGGCGCGGGTAAGACCACCTTATTGCGCTGTCTGGCCGGCATGGAGCGTCCAATGACGGGGGCGATACGCGTGAACGGCGTCGATGTGGTCGAAGAACCACGGCGTAGTCATCGCCATCTTGGCTATCTGTCCGATTTTTTCGGCTTGTACGACAATCTGACGGTGCGTCAGTGCTTGAGCTATGTCGGCGCGGCCAATGGTCTCGCGCCGGATGCCCTATCGCAAATCGTGATCGCGACTGCCACCGAACTGGGTCTTGGCGAGCGCCTCGAACAACGTGTCGGCGAATTGTCACGCGGACTGCGCCAGCGCGTCGCCATTGCGCAGGCCATCGTTCACGCGCCGACCGTCGTGCTGCTCGACGAGCCGGCCTCAGGCCTCGATCCGGAAGCGCGCTTCGCCCTCGGCGAACTTTTCCTCGCCCTGTGCCAACGCGGCATGACACTGCTGGTGTCGTCCCATATCCTCGCCGAGCTTGAGGCCTATTCGACCCATATGCTTATTCTGCGTGACGGCAAACTCATCGAACATTGCCGTCTTGCAGGGTCGGTCGAGACCGCCACCCCTATGGAAGCGCAAGCCTTGGAGGGACCGCAGGCACTGGCCGCTGCCTTGCGTTCCATGCCGGGTGTAAGCGAACTCACGATCGCCACGCAATCGGTAGGCTTCGCGCTCGCGGGGACAGCCGTCGAACGGGCCGCCCTGCTGCAAGCCTTGCTCAGCGCCGGTCTGCACATCAGTCATTTCGCGGCCGTCACCGAAGATCTGCAGCAGTCTTATATTAAGGCCCTGACTGCTGAGCGCAGCGCGTGATGAACCCTGAACTGCAACGCAATCTGTGGCTGGAGGTCACGCTGCACAGGCTGGTGCTGGTGCCCGGCGTGATCTTCGCGGGCGCTGCGGTGCTACACGCCATCGACCCGACCGGCACCTTGCTGAACAAGATAGCCATCGTCAGCTTCCTCATCACGACCATGGTGTGGGGCGCACGCCAGGCCGCCAACAGCGTGCTTGAGGAAGCACGCACGCACACCTGGGATATCCAGCGTATGTGCGCGCTGTCACCGTGGCGCATGACTTGGGGCAAGCTGCTCGGTGCGACGGCGATGTCCTGGTACGCAGGCATTTGCTGTTTGTTGTTGTTCATTGGCAGCGGCGCTGGCACGGGCCACGACGGCGCGCTGGTGGTGGTGCTGGTGCTCGCCGTTGCGGTGCTCGCCCAGAGCACCGCGCTGATCGGTGCGTTAGTCGGACTGCGTCGCGGTAGTGGCGTGCAATCTCGCTTCGCCAATCTGCTGGTGGTGGCATTGTTGATGTTCATGCTGCCGAACGTGATGAACATCATCGACCCGCAGGGTAGGGTGTCGTGGTACACCTTCGATCTGCCGCGCTTGCCTTTCTTCGCGATGGCGGCAGTGTTGTTCGCCGCCTGGGCGGTGCTCGGCGCGATGCGTGCCATGAGCATGGAGCTCAAAATCGGCACGTGGCCGGGACCGTGGCTGGCCTTCAGTGTGTTCGTCGCCACCTTCGGCGCCGGATTTGCCGGCGTCGCTGCCACGCCCTCGCTGGCCCTGGCACGCTGCCTGTTCGCCGCGCTCGGTCTGACCGCCATCGGGCAAAGCTATATCGCGGCCTTCGCCTACCCGAGCGATCCGATCCAGATCCGACGCACCGAGCGCGCCGTCGCTGCGGGACGTTGGGCACGGGCCTTGGAAGAACTCCCGTTGTGGCCGATATCCGCCGCGCTGGCGCTGGCGGCAGCACTCATCGCCGCCGCGCTCGGCTCGGCACCGCAGCTCACCTATCAGCGTCTCGACAATCTCGGTGCCGTGAGCCTGGCGGCAGCGCTCATGATGCTGCGCGATGTCGCGCTCTTGACCTATTTCGGTCTGACGACCCGCAGCGGACGTGCCGAAGCGACTACCCTGGTCTACATCGGCATTCTCGACGGCCTGCTACCGGCCTTGCTCCCGCACTTCGGGCTGGCCGCGCTGGCGGCCTTGTTCTGGCCACCATTTTTCACCGCACCGCTGACGGCCATCGCCATCATGGCTGGTCACCTCGCCATTGTGCTGGTGCTGGCCGTGCACGCCTATCGCCGCATGCAGGCCCGGCTCACTGGAATAGTTGGTGGATGATGCGGAAGCCCGCAATATAGGTGCCGCTGGCGGCGCCTAGCGAGCTGAGGAAAAACACCAGGAAGGTGCGCGCGACACGATTGTGGCGCCAGCCCGACACCGAAGCGGTGTCCTTGCGCAGCTTTTTGA
>JANLSI010000029.1:0-2530 GCA_031362345.1 Pseudomonadota bacterium | reverse complement strand
GTAACTGGACAACCCCGCCCGGGCCGGCACACCCTGGGGCGCGATCGAACCTGCGCGCGCGGGCAATCAACCGATGCGCGTTTTCGAACCCCCATTTTTGGGGGGCGGCGCGACTCTGGGCGGCGTGGTGGCGAGCGGCCTGTCGGGGCCGGCACGGCCCTACCACGGGGCGGTGCGCGATTTCGTCTTGGGTATCGAACTGATCGATGGTCGCGGCGAACTGCTGCGTTTTGGTGGACAGGTCATGAAGAACGTCGCGGGCTTCGATGTTTCACGGCTGGTGGCGGGGTCGCTGGGGTCGTTGGGCGTCATCGTGCAGGCCTCGCTGCGGGTACTGCCGCGTCCCCGCCGGCAGTGCACGCTGGAATGGCAGCTGACTGCAGCTGCCGCTCGTCAGCGTATGGCGGCGCTGGCGCAGGCACCGTGGCCCATCACGGGCTTGTGTTATGACGGCGCCATCCTGCGTCTGCGTGCCGCGGGTAGTGTAGAGGCCGTGGCCCATGCGGTTACGCAATTGGCACCCGATGAGGTGGTCGACGATGGCGAGTATTGGCGTGCTTTGCGCGATCTGCAGCTGCCCTTCTTTAGCGCCGATCAGCGCCCGTTATGGCGCTTGAGCGTGCCGCCGAGCGCGCCCGATCCCGACGGTCACGGCCCGCTACTGCACGATTGGGGTGGCGCGCAGCGCTGGCTGCATGCGGCGGCGGATGACCTCGCGCTGCGCGACTATGCTGCCGCGCTCGGCGGCCACGCGAGCTGCTTTGGCGCGTCCGACGCGCCCTTCGCCGCACCGGCCACAGCGCTGCGCGAACTCATGCAGCGCTTGAAGCGCGCGCTCGATCCGCAAGGCATATTCAATCCCGGCCGCCTCTACGATTGGTTGTAGAAGTCCATGCGCAGCCTGCTCAACGACACTTTGCGCGACGACCCAGTCGCGACCGAGGCGGCATCCATCGTGCGCAGCTGCGTGCATTGTGGTTTCTGCAATGCCACCTGTCCGACCTATCAGCTTACCGGCGACGAGCTCGATGGCCCGCGCGGGCGCATCTATCTCATGAAGTCATGGCTGGAAGCGGACGCGGCGGGTGACACCACGCAAATTCATCTTGACCGCTGCCTCGGGTGTCGCAGCTGCGAAACGACCTGTCCGTCGGGGGTGCGGTACGGGCGCCTGCTCGATCTGGTGCGGCCGCGCGTGCACGTCGCCGCCGGTCTGTCGAGCTGGCAACGCGTGACGCGCGCGCTGCTCATTGCGGTGATTCCCTATCCACGGCGCTGGCGCGCGGCGGTGACATTGGGGCGCTGGCTGCGACCTGTGTTGCCGAACGCGGTGACGCGCTTGTATCGCTTGTCCGATCCGCCGCCAGCGTTCATCGCGGCCTCTCGTGCGCGGCGTGTGCTGCTGCTGGGCGGCTGCGCCCAAGCGGTGTTGAATCCCAGTATCGACAACGCTGCGGCGCGTGTTTTCTACCGCTTAGGGATCACGCTGGAACGACATTCTGGCGTCGAATGCTGTGGCGCGCTGCCTTATCACTTAGGTGATGAGTCGGTCGCGGTGCGCATCGCCAAAACCAATATCGATGCTTGGTGGCCAGCCATTGAGGCGGGTGCCGAAGCCATCATGGCGACCTCGTCGGGCTGTGGTGTGCAGCTGCGCGACTACGCACAACTGCTGGCTGGTGATGCGCACTATGGGCCGCGCGCCGCTCGTGTCGTTGCGCTGGTACGCGATCCGATAGAGCTGGTGGACACTCAGCAACTGCGCGCTCACGTGCATGGCCAAGGTCAACGCATCGCGGTGCAGACGCCATGTACTTTGCAACACGGGCAGCATCTTGGTGGTCGTATCGAGCCACTGCTGCGGGAACTTGGTTGGGATGTGCTGCCGGTCAATGACGGCCATCTGTGTTGCGGATCGGCGGGCAGTTATTCGATATTGCAGCCGGCGATGGCCGGTGAGTTACGCACGCGCAAGCTCGGCCATCTCATGGCCAACGCGCCAACCGAAATAGTCACCGCCAATATTGGCTGTCAGCTGCACCTGGCGGCGGGCGCGTCGGTGCCTGTGCGGCATTGGCTGGAGGTTCTGGCGGCGGCTCTGGATTGAGCCTGCGGACCAGCCGCGAACCAGGGTGTTCTGCGGCGCTGGCAAGCGAGCGGCGGCTCAGTAGACGCGCAGTACCGCGCCGTCCCCCTGGTCTTCGATGTAATCCTCGTAGCCATCACCGGGCGGGTTACCGTCATAGATGTCGTATTCGCGCTGCTGACGCCAAGCTTCGCGTACGAAGGTGTAGGGGTCCAACGCCGCCTGATCACGGATGCGTGTCGCGTCAAGCAGATTGGCGCGGGTGTTTACCGCGCTCACAACACCGGCAGGAATGGTCACCACCGAAGCGAAATAGGTCAGTGGGTTGAGGAACATGTCCATCACCGGTGAACCGACATCACGGAACGAACTCGGCCCCATCAGCGGCAGCATCAAATAGGCGCCTTCTTTGGCGCCCCACTTGCCGAAGGTCTGGCCGAGATC
>JANLSI010000868.1:0-4916 GCA_031362345.1 Pseudomonadota bacterium | reverse complement strand
GTCAATGAACATCACAACAACGGCTACGGACTCATGCCCTCACCGAATCTGATCGCCGCCGCGCTGGCCCGACGTACCCGCGACACTGCGATTTGCGTAATGGGTAACTCACTCGCACTCTACAATCCACCGGTGCGCATCGCCGAGGAGATGGCCATGCTCGACTGCATTTCGGGTGGCCGACTCATCGCCGGCTTCCCGGTCGGCACGCCGATGGACACCTGCTACGCCTACGGCCAGAACCCGAGCACGCTGCGCGAGCGCTATTACGAGGCCAATGATCTCATTATCAAGGCCTGGACGGACCCCGACGTCTTTACCTGGAACGGGCGCTATAACCAACAGCGCTACGTCAACATCTGGCCACGCCCGATACAGAAGCCGCACCCGCCGGTCTGGATACCCGGCGGCGGCTCCATTGAGACCTGGAACTTCTGCGCCGAGCACGACTACGTCTATGCCTACCTCTCTTATTTCGGCTCGCTTTCAGCCGAGGAAACCATGCGCGGGTTCTGGAATGAGATGGCGCGGCTGGGTAAAGACCGCAATCCCTATCGCGCCGGCTTTCTGCAGTTCGTCGGGGTGGCCGAGTCGCGCAAGGAGGCGTTGAGGCTTTACGCGGAAGCGGCCGAATATTTTTACAAACGCTGCCTGCACGTCGCACCGGCATTCTCGGCGGCGCCCGGCTATACCACCGAGGCAACGGCAAGAGCGAAACTCAAGTCGCAGGTGCAGCAGGCTGCAAATTATTTTCCAGAACTGCCGCAGACCTTCGCCCAGATGGTCGACAAGGGTTATGTCATCATCGGCAGCCCTGACGAAGTTGCCGAGCAGATGCGCGACGTTGCGACTCGTCTGCACATCGGGCATCTCATGCCTAATCTCCAGTTCGGCAACATGCCAACCGATCTGGTCCGCTATAACACCGAACTATTCGCCAAAAAGGTGCTTCCGCAGATAAAGGATGTCTTTGACGACGAGTGGGAAGATCACTGGTGGCCAACAGGCATGCGCAATCAGCCGGCGGTTCCGGCGCCGGTGCTGCAATCCCGTTCGGAGGTGGTGGCATGAGTGCCCCGGTCGAAACCTCTGTGCAGGTCAACTCCCACCCCTGTCGCGTATGGCAGAAAGGTAGCGGTGAGCGCCTGGGTTATGTGCCCGGCTATGCGGGTCTTCCGCGCTGGACGCCCTTTCTGGACGAATTGGCCCTGACACGCTGCGTAATTGCGCCTTCGCTACCGGGCTTCCCAGGCGGCTTCGGGCACACTGATCTCGACAATCAGCTCGATTGGCTGCTTGCAACACGGGATCTTTTGGACGGGGCCGGTTTGCTTGGGGCCGATATCATTGCCGCGGGCTTTGGTGCGGCACTGGTAGCGGATGTAGCGGCGCTGTGGCCGGACAGCGTGCGCACGCTCACCCTGATAGCCCCCTTCGGCATCTTCTACGACGACGAACCGATAGCGGACATCTGGGCGCCGCGCCCAGGACCGGTTGAAAACATTCTGGTGACGGATCCGGCACGCTACCGGGACTTCGTCAAAATACCGGAGGGCAGCGATCCGGTCGAATGGCCGATCATCATGAACCGCGCCAACGAAGCAGCAGCACGTTACCTTTGGCCGTTGGGGAATACCGGCCTCGCCAAACGTCTGCACCGCATCTCAGTTCCTACCTTGCTCCTGTGGGGTGAGGACGACAAGGTGGTCCCACCTTCCTATGCAGAGCGTTTTCGACAGCGCATCAAAGGACCGACATCCATCTCCCGCATCGCACACGCCGGCCACCTCGTAGAAATCGATCAACCTGCTGTGGTCGCAAGTAGCGTGCTGGCGTTCTTGCGGCAAGCGGCCTGAACTTTCATCTGTCAACGACGCGGTTCGATGGCGTCGCGGCGAAAGGCCTGCGGTGATTGTCCAGTCCAGCTCTTGAAGGCACGCGAGAATGCGCTGCCATCCTCGAAGCCCGGACATTCGGCGATCTCTTCGTTTGCCATGCCGCCATGGGCGATCATTTCGCGCGCACGTTCAGCGCGCACTTCGGCCAGCAGGGTGGAGAAATCCGTATTTTCGTCCTGCAGCCGACGCTGCAGGGTGCGCGCGGTGAGATACAGCTCTGCGACGACGTCTTTGAAGGACGGCATCGATGCCGCCGCGCGTAGGCGTGCGCGCACCACGTCGGCATAGGACAGCGGCGCCGCCATCACTTCGCTCAAGCGCCGGCATTGGTTAGTGAAGAAGCGACAAGCCATGGCGTTCGCCTGGGGTGGTACGGCGTCCCACACAGCACACGAGGATCGGATCTCGTTCACGCCGGCGGCGAAATGCAGCGGACAGGAGAAGAAGTGCTCGTAGACCTGAGGTTGGGCCGGTGCCTGATGCGTAAAACTCACCAAAAACGGCCGGACATGCTCGCCGAGCGTCTGGCGAATCAGATTGATTGTCGCGGTGGTGTCTCGCTCGATAAAGAACTGCGCGCAATCGCCTACCTGGTCATTGGCGTAGAAGGCGACGTACTCCTCATCATCTTCGCGCCATACCGCTTGCTCCACGCAGCCCCATGCCAGCTCGGGATAGGTAGGGACCAAGCGAAACAGATCACGCACGGTCGGCGCGCTGGAAGCCGCCAGGCCAAGCACCCCGAATAGAGCGAGGTTGTACATTCGTCCGACCTCCAGCCTGGCGGTCGGACGCCTCAGCATCGTCAAGGCGGAACGGATGAAAGAAAGTTCCTGCTCGAAGCGGATGCGGTAACTGGGTTCCTCGATAGCGAAGCGCGGGATTCCGGCGGATGCAAGCATGCACGAACGAGGCATCACCACCATCGAGGCGCAGACAGACGCCGAGAATGCCTGGGTACAGAGCATGCAGGACGTCGGTCACACCACGCTCTATCCCTTGGTGAAATCCTGGTACACGGGCACGAACATCGCGGACAAGGTGCGTATGTTCACGCCCTATGCCGGCGGCGGCACCTATCGACGCATCCGCGAACAACGATGACAATGAGAGAAAATTGATATGCACAACGTAAAATCGGCAGCGCTTCAGCCACAGACCAGCAACGGCTTCAGCTACGACGCGAGTACCGTCGAGTGGCATAAGTTCTTCACCCCGGGCACCTGGTATCGCATCCTGAGCGTCGACCTCGCGGCGCGACAGGCTGACATGCTGGTGAAATTCGAACCCGATAGCCAATGCATGTACCACCGTCATGCCGCCTGCACGTCGACCCTGATCCTCGAAGGCGAGCTACGGGTGCGTGAGCAGACCGAAGGCGCTGAACTTGTGAAGGTCAAGCCGGCCGGCAGTTACTCTGTGGGCGGTGAAGGCGAAATTCATATCGAGGGCAGCGGCCCTTCGCAGGCCATCATTTTCTTCAGCATGCGCAGTGACACGGAAGTCATCTACGAGCTGCTGAACGAAGATCTCAGTCTGAAGCGCGCGGTGACTGTCGCTGATTTCGATCGCGACTGGCGGGAGCACTGGCCGGGCGACACCGTGAAAGCTTGAACAGGCATCACGGCGTTCGATTGTCTTACGTGGAATCGTCCGATCTCCCGCCTATCATCGCGCCGTGTGCGGACAGCGGTTGAAGCGGCGGTGAGGGACGGCAGAGTGTTGATGTCGCACGATCCAGACGAGATCTGACCGGTAGACTTGCTATCGCGCCGAGTCTGAGCCGGGCCGTGGGCCCGCGAACTCAAACGTCTTCGTTATCGACGATCACGTGATCGGTGATGACGACGACTTCGTGGCGTCCGAGAAAATTCGGCACGTCGGCGAGCGCCCGTTGGCCGGCCGGGCTGGCCCAAGCGGCGTCCATGGCTGCCGCGCTTTCGTAATCGATGAACGCGAAGCCGTCGATACCGAACTCGGTGCCCGGCGCTTCGACATGGCGTTGCACGTAGCGCAGTACACCCGGCAATTGCGCCGCCAGCGGTGCATGGACTTCCAACCAGTAGCGGTCGAATTGTTCGAAACTCATGCCGGGTTTGCGGCCGAGGATAGCCACGGTGCGTACGGGTTTGCTCATGTCCTCATACTCTCCTTATGGTCGCCATTGTTGTTTGACCCAGCCGAGTTCCCAGGTCGAGGCCTGGTGCATGGTGCCGCGCAGTTCCTTGAACAACCAGCAGCCGCCCTGCTTCACGAACCGGTCGACGTAGTTGAGCGTGAGGACGACGGCGTCGTGCTCACGCGGCTCGCCGGTCTTTGCAATAGTGCAATGACACAGCAGGTAGAACTTGCCGACGGCGCTTTGGCGATCATCGGCCAGGTTCACCTGTGGCGCGATCATGAAATGCAGAGCCCAGGATATCGATCTCGATAACTCGCGAAAGTGCTTACGTATGGCTTCGGCGCCGGCCACATCGCCGCCTACACCATTGACCACCCACACACCGTCCGGCGTGAAGAGCGAGGCGATGCCTTCCGGGTCGTAGCCATTGTCACAGTAGTTCGCGTAGCGATATTTCAACTGCTCGATGGCGCGAATATCCTGCAGGCGCCCGAGTTGATCTTCGAGCGCCTGGATGCGTGCTTCGCTCGTCACCTGCGATCCTCCCCTGCTTGGAACCCGCCGTGGCGGGCGCTCGTGGACACTGCCCCGTTACGTAAGCTATGCCTTGTCTTCGAGCAGAGTCAACCGCGAGGGGCCGCGTGGTTATGGCGCGCAGCAGATCGGTTCGAGCCGAGCCCACCTGAGGCGCCGCCGCGACGCCGTACGCGCGTAGGAAACGAAACCGCCCTTGCCAGCGGCCCATGTCAGCGGAGTCGGGCGTCGTGAGCACACGTGTCCGTCATTAAAGACCCGCGTCCGTGGCGTCGAATGTCAACTTATTTACGCATTCTGCTATTCCGCATCCACCGCGGGCCGCGCACACTGCATTGCGATCTCGCTCGGGGCGCCATGGG
>JANLSI010000832.1:0-5184 GCA_031362345.1 Pseudomonadota bacterium | reverse complement strand
CCCCATTGTTGCGCGCGCGAGCCCTTCCAATAGAGTTGGCACCCACGCTAATGAACCGACCGGACGGTTGGCTCGACGGCCGATTATAGGACACGGTTCCTCGAAAGGGGAATTGCCCGACACCATCCGTAACATGGGCTCAGCCCGCCCTTTCTGGCGGCGCTTCGAAACCTGCCCCCCGTGCTAACGGCGCATTACACTAGCCCGTCCGCGGGTGTTCGCCCGCCATAGGCCAGTCCATGTCAAAGCATATCGCCGCCCTTTACGAACGCCTGGTGCTGCGCAATCCATGGCTGGCGCTCGCGCTGCTCACATTAGTCATGGCCGCGCTTGCGCCAGGCCTGCGCAATTTCAAGCTCGACGCCTCGACCGACGCACTGCTGTTGGAAAGCGATAAGGATCTGCGCGCCTTCCGTCAGATAGCCATGCGTTACAAGACCCACGACTTCTTGTTTATCGCGGTGGTACCCCAGCAAGACCTGTTCGCGCCCCAGTCGCTGGACATCATCAGCCGCCTTCGCGACGACCTGGCCAAGATGCCGGCGGTGAAAGACATCATCACCGTGCTCGACGTGCCGCTGCTGTCAACGGTGACGGGTCCCATGGCGGACTTAGGCATGAATTTCGAAACCCTGCGTTCACGCACTGTGAAGGTAGCGGCAGCGCGCGAAGAACTCACCACCAGCCCGCTCTATCGCAATCTGGTCGCGAGCGCCGACGGCAAGGTCGGCGCGATACAGATAATCCTCAAGGACCACGCCAGCCTGCCGCGGCTGTCGGACCTGCGCGACGAACTGCTCTACAAACGTATCCATGGCGGTCTCTCGGCCACCGAGGAAAAGGAACTCGCGCGTTTGCGGCCCGACTACGAACAGGCCAAGGAAGAGTACGCAACCACCACCCGCGCCGCCATCAAGCAGATTCGCGCCGTGCTCGACACCTATCGCGGCGAGACCAAACTCTACCTCGGCGGCATGCCGATGATAGTCGACGACATGATGAGCTTCATCGAGAGTGATCTGGTGGTGTTCGGCAGCGCCGTGCTGGCCTTCCTGATCGTAATGATGGGGCTCATTTTCCGCGAATTCCGCTGGGTGGCATTGCCCTTTGCGAGCTGTATCTATGCCAGTACCGCGATGTTCGGTCTGCTCGGGCTGGTCGGCTGGAAGGTCACCATCATCTCGACCAATTTCGTTTCACTGATGCTGATCCTCACCATGTCGATGAATATTCATCTGGTGGTGCGTTATCGCGAACTGCAGCGCGATCACGCGCAACTCGATCAATACGCACTGGTACGACGCACGGTGGCCGAAATGGCCCGACCCTCGCTGTACACCGTACTCACCAATATCATCGGCTTCGGCTCCTTCGTGCTGTGTGACATCAAGCCGGTCATCGACTTCGGCTGGATGATGTCGATCGGTCTGCTGGTGGCTTTTCTGTGCACCTTTACGCTGTTTCCGGCCTTGCTGGTCATGACGCCACGCAAGACGCTGGTGCGTCCGGAGGCCGAGGGTTATGCCTTCACCGCAGCCCTGGCACGGCTCACCGAGCGTCATGGCAAAGCCATCCTGGTGGTGTCACTGGTGGTGGCGGCGCTGGCGGTACTCGGCGCGCGTAGGCTCGAAGTCGAGAACAGCTTTGTGTCCTATTTCCATAAGGACACCGAGATTCATCAAGGTCTGGAATTGATCGATCAGAAACTCGGTGGCACCACGCCGCTCGACATCGTGCTGAAGTTTCCCCCCGAGACGGCCGATGCCGCCGGCACTGAATCGGGCGCGGGCGATCTGGCGGCGATGTTCGACCAGGTCGAGACCGCCGAACACAAATCGGCGTCATGGTTCAGTGACGCCAAGATCGATCGGTTGAAAGCCGTACATGCCTATCTTGAGACGCTGCCGCAGCTAGGCAAAGTCTTGTCACTGGCCTCGACGCTGCGCGTCGCAGAAACCATGAACAATGGCCAGCCGCTCGGCCCCGACGAGATAGAGACCATTTACCGGCAGATGCCGGAAGCCGCCAAGGTCAATCTGTTCACGCCCTTTGTGTCGGTCTACGACAACGAGATGCGCTTAAGCGCGCGCGTGATCGATACCCAAGCCGGCTTGCAGCGCAAAGATCTGCTGGAGCGCATCGATACCGATCTGCGCGAACGTTTGAAACTGAAGCCCGACGAATATCAGATCTCCGGTCTGCTGGTGCTCTACAACAATGTCTTGCAGAGCCTCTACAAGTCCCAGATCCTGACTTTCGCTTCAGCCCTGGCCATCATCATGGTGCCGCTCGTCATCATGTTCCGATCGCTGCTGGTGGCAGTCATCGGCATCCTGCCCAATCTGCTTGGCGCGCTCACCATCCTCGGCTTCATGGGCTGGATGAAGATTCCACTCGACCTCATGACGATTACTATCGCCTCGATCACTATGGGTATCGCGGTCGAGGACTGCATCCATTATTTGTACAGCTACAAGGTCGAATACGCACGCCTGCGTGACCCGCTTGCGACCATGCACTACTGTCACAACAACGTTGCCAAGGCGGGCTTCTACACCACCGTGACGGTGGTGGTGGGTTTCTCGATTCTCATGCTGTCGAATTTCATCCCCACCATCCTGTTCGGCCTGTTGACGGCGGTGGCGATGAGTGTCGCCTTGTTGGCGGCGCTGACCTTGATGCCGCAGCTGATCCTGTGGTGGCGGCCGTTTCGGCTGAATGAAGATTGAGGGCAGGCGCTTGAACGAATGTCCGACTGAAGTCGGACCCACAGGAGGCTTCGATCAATTTGAACCTGCGATTGTGGGTCCGACTTCAGTCGGACATTCATTTACTTCGACACCGACCGTACTTCCGCCAGCACCCGTTCAAATTCCTCAAGCGGCGCGGCACCGGTAATCGGCATGCTGTTCATGAGGAACTGCGGCGTGGCCTGAATGCCGAGTTTTTTTGCGATCTCTATATCGCGCTGGACGGCGGCTTGGGCAGCGGCGCCATGACGGTCGTTGTCGAAGCGCGCCAGATCGAGGCCGAGCTTGCGCGCGGTCTCGGTATAAAACGCTTCCCCGAGCTTGTCCTGGGTGTCGAACATCGCGTCGTGAAATTCCCAGAACTTGCCCTGCTGCTGGGCGGCCCACGATGCGAGGGCGGCAGGGGTGGCCTGCGGATGCATGTCGCCGAGCGGCAGATGTTTGTAAACCAGCGCGACGTCCTGGCCATGGGCGGCCATGAATTGCTGCACGATGGCATGGGCCTTGGCGCAGTAGGGACACTGGAAGTCCGAGAACTCAACCAGCACCAACTTACTGCCAGCCTTGCCGCGCAGCGGTGAATCGGCGAGCAACTCGCCGCTCTTCAATTGCGCAACCTGCTCCTTCAAGCGTGTTTCGGCGGTCTTCATGCGCTGCTCGGCCTGCGCGCGCTGATAACCAACCACCGCTTCCATAATCTCTTGAGGATGTTCGCGGATGACCTTGAGGATCTGCGCTTCCAGCACCTTATCTGCGGCTTGGTCGGCGCCAGCGCCACTGATAACGCCGCACGCAAGACCGATGGCGACCAGCGCGCGCACAAAGAGACCAGCAAACGAAAAATATCTAGGGGTGGTCACCGTGGCGGCTCCTGGCTGAGTGGGGCGCACAGCCTACAACATTCCAAGCGCGCCACCACGACAGCGCCGACCCAAGTGACCCGCTCAGCGTTCGCGCAGATGACGAATGAGGTGGTGATCGACATACGCTTTGGCGTCCAGCACCAGTCTGTCCTGGGAGAGCTGCAACTGATGCAGAAAAAACATGATAGTGATGGCCAAGGTCAGCGCCACCAGCGTCGCGTTGAAGGTAATGCCTAAGCCCTGGGTGACGCCGGTCACATCACCGGCCGCAGCGCGTTGCGCTTCCTGCAGCGCGGCGCCAATACCGCGCACGGTGCCAACGAAACCGACCGCCGGGATCGCCCACACCGAGAAGCGGATCATGGACAGCTCGGCATCGAGCCGCGAGGCCTCGAACTCGCATTCGTCACGCGCCGCATCGGCGGCATGTTGCACGCTGCCGGTGGCACCGAAGCGCGTCATCGAGATGCGCAAGGTGCGCGGCAGCAGACGCGTCTGTACTGCGGCCGGCAGGGTTTCGATCTGGCGCGAGAATTCGCGCACTGAATCCGGAAAGATAATCTCGCCTTCCTTGATCCCCATCAGGTCCTGCTGCAGAAGCTTGCGCTCGCGCACGACCCGGTATTCGCGATAGCCGAGGATGAAGCCAGCCCACACCGCCAGCACCCAGCAGGTTTCCGGTTCGGGGTCATGCATGATGACCCAGATCGATCGCGGCACACTGGTCAGCGGGTCACGCGCCCAGACTTCTCGCTGGTGGACCAGTGCGATCTCGGCGTTCGGACGTATGACCAAGGTGTAAGCAACATGGACCAGGGTGAAGCTCAACAGGAGCGTGGTCAGCGCGTAGAAAAAATCGAAAGGAAAGGCTTTTTTCATGGTGCCGGCGATTGTCGCAGAATTGCGTGTCGCTGCCAGCCTGATAGCGCTACTAGGCCAGTCGCGCGCACGCCACGCGGCGCTGGCGCATGGCCCGCTGTGCACCGCTCTGCACCGACCCTGCCGAATTTGCGCGTAGAATCGCGCCGTCCATCAGCACGCCACGCACGCGCATCGCGTGGCGTCATCGCGGAGATCGTCGTGACGTCATTGCTTGCCAGACAACGCACCATCGCCCGCCCGGGCTTCAACCGCTGGCTGGTGCCACCGGCTGCGCTGTGCATTCACTTGTGCATTGGCATGGCCTATGGCTTCTCGGTGTTCTGGCTGCCACTCATGCACGCCTTAGGGGTGACGACACCGATCGTCTGTCCGCCCGACATGGGCTGGCTGGCTAAGCTCACCACCACCCGCTGTGATTGGGACAAACCCCTGCTCGGTTGGATGTACACCCTGTTTTTTGTGGTGCTGGGATCGAGCGCGGCGCTATGGGGCGGCTGGCTGGAACACGTCGGGCCACGCAAGGCCGGTGTGGTGGCGGCGATGTGCTGGTGCGGCGGCCTGGTGATCTCAGCGGTGGGCGTCTATGGGCATCAGTTGTGGCTTTTGTGGCTGGGCTCGGGATTGATCGGCGGCATCGGCCTCGGTCTCGGCTATATCTCACCCGTGTCGACCTTGATCAAATGGTTTCC
>JANLSI010000813.1:0-1930 GCA_031362345.1 Pseudomonadota bacterium | reverse complement strand
CTTCTTACGGCATCACCAATTATAAATTCGCCCTCATCCAGCTCGCACAGACCACCTTGCGCAGCGAGATCGGCAAGATCGATCTCGACCGCACCTTCGAAGAACGCTCCACCATCAACGGCAATGTGGTGGCGGAACTCGACAAGGCCTCGGCGCCGTGGGGCGTGAAGGTGTTGCGCTATGAGATCCGCAATATCAACCCACCGCACGATGTTTTGACCGCGATGGAGAAACAAATGCGCGCCGAGCGCGAGAAGCGTGCGGTGATATTGGCCTCGGAAGGCGAACGCGATGCTGCCATCAATCAGGCGGACGGCGAGAAGCAGCGGGTGATCAAGGCCTCGGAAGCGAACAAGCAGCAACGGATCAACGAAGCAGAAGGCCAGGCGGCGGCGATCATGTCGATCGCGTCGGCGACCGCCGAAGGCTTACGCAGTGTCGCCCATGCGCTGGGCAGCGACGGCGGTACACAGGCCATGCAGTTGCGCATCGCCGAGCAGTACATCAAGGAGTTCGGTCAGCTCGCGCGGGATGCCAAGGGCACCTTGATCGTGCCGGCCAATCTGGCCGATATCTCCTCGATGATCAGTATTGCGACGAGTGTGATTCAGGCCGGCAAGAGCGAGCCGCCGGCGACGCGCGGCTGAAGCCGCGCGTCGGGCGCAAGCTCAGGATTGTTTCGGCTTGCCGATGACGATGTGGCGGGTGCCCTTCACGCCGCGCCGCGCATTCATTTCCTTGGCCAGCGCCGAGGCATGGGTCAAGACCGCCTCTTTACTGCCGATGTGAAAGCCGGTGATGGGCGCATAGCCACCCTCGATCACATAGCGATAGCCGCTCGGACCGACCTGGTCCAGCTTGCACTTTTCAAGCTTGGTGACGTGGTAGATGGCTGGCGGCGTACCCGGGACGCTGTCCAGCTTGGCCTCGTCAATCTTTATTACTGCACTCATGCTTGCTCTCCATTGACGGCGCACCACGCGGCGACCTCGAGGGACCGAAGCCGATGGCAGTACGGAAACGCCCGCGATAGCCGCGCGGGCAGGCATGCGGCACGAAGCCGACTGATGCGGGGTGTGAGATTCAGATGAAAAAAAGGCAAGCTCAATAAGGTGAGTTTGGGCACTTCTTCTTGTATATCTTGCGACTCCCCTGCGGCTTGAACACTAACACGCGAAACCAGGGCCGGCCAGCGCGGGGAATGCGTTGTAGTGCGGCCACAGCCGCGCTGCAACTACTAGGCATTTACGCCACGTCAGCGTCCTTTATGAAGGCATCCAGGACATTCTGTGTGAGACGCGCCACGTCGTTGCGACCATTATTCCAGGGCAGGGCCTGGCCCCAGGCGATCGACCCGGTGGAGAACACGGCGCCGCCGTGGCGGCTCTTGAACAAGGTCATATCCGCGCGCACCTGGAAGTCCTGGGTACCGCCCATGCCGGGCAGATTGAACATCACTTCCTCGCCGACGTGGGGGTAGTTGTCCGAATGTCCGCTCGAACAGGCCAGCAGGAAAGTATCCGGCGGCGTGCCCCACATCAGATCGTAGCGATCGATCTCCAAACCGGCAGCGCCACCTAGGGCCAGACCCTGGGCGCCGAACTCCTCACCTACGCCCGCAAAGATCCACGACACCCGGTTGTCGTAGGAATCCGGCAGGCGCCGATAGGACTTGCACTCGTCCATGCCCTCGCTGGTGAAGCCCACGCCCATGGACTTCTGGGGCGCGCGACCACGGTCGCGCCAGATACCGCTCTTCTCGCCGGTCGCAGCCAGGTAGTACTCGCCCGGCGCGGCCTGCCAGGCGCGCGAACCGGCGTTGAGCTTGCGCACTTCCATGCACCAGGGTTCGTCAGGGCTAAAGCCCACCACCCAGTAGTAGCCGTTGGCGCCCAAGTACATGACCCGTCCGCCGCCCGCCAGATAGGCG
>JANLSI010000769.1:0-5499 GCA_031362345.1 Pseudomonadota bacterium | reverse complement strand
TCGCGCTCGAAGCAGGCCTGCTCGGTGAATACGCCGTAGGGTACCGCACAGCCGTTGTCCAATTGCGGCCATTGCAATGGGTCGTAAGCCGTATTCATTGCCTATTCCTCACAGGGGCGTAACCAACAGACTGTCGATACGATTGGTGTCGAAGGTCACCAGCTTGCGCCGGAAGCGCAAACACCCCGCGTCGCTGACGATGTCATCGTCATACGTACCGACGCTATAAACCTCGCTGACGCCGTTGGTGCGGGTGCGAAATACCGCGTAATGGCTGCGCGCCTGCACGCTATCGACACTGACTGCGTCGAGCACCGTGCTGCTGACCAGATGCCGATAGCGATGGCGCTGGTAAATATTGGCATGGCGTAGCGAAACCACGCGATCGACCAGCATGCCGTGGGAATCACAGGAAAACGTCGCCAGCGGCAAACCGCGTTCAGCGTTCTCGCGCGCCACAATGCGGTACTCGCACTGGCTGGCAAAGAATTCCGGCCAGGCTTCGAGGCGGTCGTCGTCTATGCACTGTACGTAACGCGTCAGCAACTGCTCGACGGCGAATTGCAGTTCTAGCGACGAGAGTTCAAGCAAGTTCATGGTTGGCAGCGATGCCCGGCAACAAGGTGTCGGTCATGCTAGCGCGCGACCTCGCTCTCAGGCCAGCGCACGTAAGCGCCACACGCTCGCCAACAAACCCAGCGCAATCAAGGTAAACAGACCCAAGCCAGCCGCGAAACCATCGGTGGCGTCGTACAGCACCCCCAGGATCAAAGGCCCGAGCATGCCGCCAATTTCTCCCGCACCGAAGAACAGCCCTGCGGCCATGCCGGCGTTGCGCATGCCTATGTCCGGCAACTCGACCAGGATCAGCACCAGCACGGTGGTCACGGTCGAGCGCGCGATGCCCTGCAGAATGAGTCCCGGCAGCAACAGCGCCGGCGAGGTAAATTGCAGCAACAGGCTGGCGATCAGCAGCGCGCTGCACAGCGATGCAAGGATCGTGAAGCGTCGCGCCGGGATAGCCAGACGCGGAATAGAGAGCGAGCCGATGATGCCGATGATGGTCGGGATCGCTGACCAGTAACCGGCCTCAACCGCCGACATGCCGCCATGCGCCAGCATCTCGGGCAGCCAGCCGTTCAGCGCATGACCGATCAAGAACACGCCGACCGCCATGCCGAGTAACAGGCGCACCGCCGGCTGTGCGAGCAGGCCGAGTAGCAGTTGGCTGTGGGGCGTTTGCGTCGAACTCTGTCGCTCATCGGCGATCGGACGAATACCCGGCAGCGAGGCCAGTCCCCACCACAGCACGCCGGAGAGCGCCGCCAGGGCCGCCCACAACGCGAGGATCTGCCGCCAGTCCTGATCGAAATAAGGCAACAGCCAGCCGTGGGTGAGCGTCAATGACACCACCCCGCCGACCGCTGGTCCAGTGACATAGATGCCCATCGCGAGACCGCGGCTTTGTCCCTGGAACCAGCGGGCAATGACCTTGGGTGCACCGGCCGACACGATCGGGCCGCCGATGCCGAACAGCATCACCGCCGCCAACAGGCCGTAGAAGGAATCAGCCCGACTGCGGCCATAGGCCGATGCCGCTACGCATAGCGCGCCGAGCAGCAAGGCCCAGCGCGAACCGAGTCTATCGAGCAGAATGCCGCAGGGCAGCGCGGCGACGATGTAGACCAGTTGCCAGGCACCCATCACCGTGCCCATCTGGGCATGGCTCATGGCCAGATCGTGCTCGATCAGTTTAACCAGGGGCGCGAGACTGGTGACGACCAGGCCAAAGGTGCAATAGATGACCCATACGCCGAACAACACCAGCCAGCGCATGGGAGAAGTCGCAACCATGGTCGGGGAGCAAGAAAGAAGAGGATGGGCAGGGTAGCCTGACGATCGTCAGGCGGCAATCGCACCGGCAGGGAATGAGGCATGCGCCGCCGAAGAAAATTTATCGTGCCGCTGTCCCTGTGGGTCCGAATTCATTCGGACATTCAATTCCAGAGCACGAGCAATTCCAGAGCACGAGACCGAATGTCCGAATTTGTCGAACCCACAGCAGGCCAGGCTTAGCCGAGTAGCGCGGTGTCAGTGCGTCTGATAAACGTAGCGCCAGCCGCGGGCGCCGGTATCGAGGCCGCATTTGCGACGCTCCGCTGCGCGGTCTGCCTCGTACTGACGCTGTTCGGCAGCGGTGTAGGCCTGCTCGGCGCCGGTATTGTGGGCATCGGTCTTGCGCATCGAATTGAGGACGAGATGCTCGTTCATCGCGGCTTGCTCCTGCCCCATGACGTGGGCTTCCTTAGTAAAACAGGGGCAAGGGCCATGCCAATCACGGCCCCGCGACCGGCGGGCAAGCGGCTTGAGCCTTTTCTACCCGTCGTGTGGCATGCACTTGTGATGGCCTTCACAGCGCAGCCCGGTGGTGGTCCACATGGCTGGGTGTCACGACGCTGGGCGCCGCACAACGGTGTTCGCAGGTGACGTTTTTTGTCGCCGAGTGACGACACCGGTCACGGCGACAGGCCGGACGCCCGACGACGCTGCAGGGATGCTTTCGTTCATACCCATCATCGACGCTCGTCCGCATGAGCACGGCGCATACTATGGGCGCTGTCGGAGCATACGTGCGTCCGCCCCTTAGCCATCACGGAGAACACCATGCAAGGCCTGCTCGTCACGCAGTGGACGACCTTCGACCAACTCGCCCTCGTTGAGCTCGCCGCACCCACCCTCGGGCCGCGCGATGTACTCATACAAATCCAGGCAGCGGGTGTGAGTTTCGCGACCAGCCTGGTGGTGCAAGGCAAATATCAGCGCAAACCACCGCTGCCTTTTACACCCGGCACCGAAGTAGCCGGCATCGTCATCGCGAGCGGGGCCCAGGTACGACGCTTCAAGGTCGGCGATCGGGTGTGCGCCGTACTCGATTGGGGCGGCCTGGCCGAGCAGGCCGTCGCGCGTGAAGTCAATGTCTTCGCCATTCCCGATGGCCTGTCCTTCGCGCGCGCCATCGCCTTTACCAACTCCTACGCGACCTCGGCAGCCGCGCTGACCTGGCCCCATCTGTTGAATGTGCAGGCCGGCCAGACCCTCTTGGTACACGGCGCCAGTGGCGGCGTCGGCATCGCCGCTGTCGAGATCGGCAAGATCCTCGGCGCGACGGTGATCGCCACCGCTGGCTCGGCGACCAAGCTCGAACTGGCGCGCGACCATGGCGCCGATCACGGCATCAATTATCGCCAACAGGACTTCCGTGACGAAGTGCTGGCCTTGACCGCTGGCCGCGGTGTGGACGCGGTTTACGACCCGGTCGGCGGGGAAGTCTTCATGCAATCGCTGCGCTGCATGGCACCTGAGGCACGCATCATGCCCGTCGGCTTCGCCGGCGGCGACATTGCGCAGATCCCGGCCAACCTCCTGCTGGTAAAAAATCTCAGCGTGTGTGGACTCAACATGGGCCTGTACTACGGCTGGAGTCCCAACGACATGCGCTATTTCTACGCAGAGCGCATGCGCGCCAATATGGAAAAATTGTTCGGCTGGTTTGTAGAAGGTCGCATCAAGCCGGTGGTCGACATCACCTATCCCCTCGAACAAGTGCACCAGGCAATGGACGATGTTTTGACTCGCCGCGCGCTTGGACGCGTGGCCGTGGTGATGGATGAAGAAGCCAAGCGACTGGCCCAGGGCTGAACGCGCGCGCCCTGTGGGTCCGAATTTATTCGGACATTTTTTCTATGCTCTACCTGGGGCGAACATCTCGACGAAGAAATGGTGCTACGGCGCCAGCCCCGACACCACCGCCACCCCACCCAGCTGGCGCATCTGCTGCACAATCCAGCGCTGCCGAGCAGCCACATAGTCCGAGGGCGCTTGGACCTTGTACTTGCGCGGATTGGGCAATACGGCCGCCAGCGCCGCAGCCTCATCGGCGCTGAGCGTGGCCGCACCATGACCGAAATAGTGCTCGCTCGCCGCTGCTACGCCATAGAGCCCCGGCCCGAACTCGACCACATTGAGATAGAGCTCAAGAATGCGGCGCTTGTCGAGCAGATTCTCAAGCAAGAGCGTGAACCACGCTTCGCAGGCTTTGCGCAGCCAGCTATGACCGGACCATAGAAAGAGATTCTTGGCCAGTTGTTGCGAAAGCGTACTCGCGCCGCGCAGCGCTGTGCCGCGTTGGTGGGCGGCCAGCGCGTCGCGCACCGCCTCGAAATCGAAACCGTGATGACGGCGGAATTTCTGATCCTCAGCGGCAATCACTGCCACCCCCGCCCACGGCGATTGCGCCGCCAGCGGCAGCCAGCGCTGGGTGACGACAAAATCGCGCTCGCCTGCCAGCGCCGCACTCACGCGCGCGGCCAGCATGAAGGCACTGGTCGGCGGGTTAAGCCAGCGCAGGCTCGCCGTCAGCAGCACCGAAAAAGCCAACGCCGCACTTAGACTGAGGAATAGCCGCGTCAGCACCGACCAGCGCGGGCGCGTGCTGCTGCGACGCCCGCGTTCGAAGCGCCGCCGCTGCAGGCCATCGGGATCGGGATGGATTTCCATGAGCTCAAACCGCCGCGCGGTATTAGCCTGGCGCAGGATCCGTTCCAGCTGACGCTTGCGGCATAATGCCGGCTCCGATCCAAAACAAACGTCAAGGCGGTGCGAGACCGCCTGCAATCAGGGCCGCACAGCATGTACAAGAAAAGCAATCCCGTCACCCACCTCTGTCACAGCGACGTCGACAACATCTGGATCCGAGGTCGCAATCTGTGTGACGACCTGATCGGCAAGCTGAGCTTCACCGATATGATCGTATTTCACTTCCTCGGCACCGAACCGACCGCCTTGCAACGGGTGGTCGTCGACGCCGTGCTGGTATGCATCATGGAACACGGCATGACGCCCTCGGCGGTGGCGAGTCGTGTGACCTACCTCGGCGCACCCGAGTCCCTGCAGGGCGCCGTCGCCGCCGGCCTGCTCGGCGCGGGCTCGCGTTTCGTCGGCACCGCCGATGAAGCGGCGGCATTACTCGCGCGCATCGTTGCCAAACCGCAAGATCACCGCGCCACCGAGGCGGCTGCCATCGCCAAGGAACATATTGCCGCCAAGAAATTCCTGCCGGGCTATGGCCATCCTCTTCATGTCAACGGTGATCCACGCGTCAAGCGGCTGGCGGAAGTAGCACGCGCGGCCGGCGCCACGGGCGAGTATCTGGACGCCATGGTGCTGCTCGGCGACGCCATCAAGCTCGCCTCGGGCAAGAACATCGTGATCAACGTCAACGCCGCCATCGCCGCACTGCTGCTCGAAGCAGAGCTGCCACCGGCCATCGCGCGCGGCTTCAATCTGATCGCGCGCTGCGCTGGCCTGGTCGGTCATCTGCTCGAAGAACTCGAAGAGCCGGCCGGCTACCACATCTGGAAGATGGCTGAGGACGGCATTCCCTACGAGGAGCGCTGAGCAACACTGCACTGCACTCGCAATTTGACCAATGCACTTGAG
>JANLSI010000716.1:0-1954 GCA_031362345.1 Pseudomonadota bacterium | reverse complement strand
GCGCCACGACGACAACTTGTCGGGCTATCGATAAGGCGTGGAACGTAAGCGCGCGCTGCTCGATCGCGAGATCCGAAGTGACGCGTGACGTGCAGCTTATCGACTGGCACGCGGTCGCCGACGAACTCGATGCCTGCGGCGCCTGTGTATTGCCGGGCTTGCTCGACGCCGAAACCTGCGCGACAGTCACGGCCTTGTACCAGCAACAAACAACGTTTCGCAGTCGTGTGGTGATGGCGCGTCATGGCTATGGTCGTGGCGAGTATCAATATTTCTGCTACCCCTTGCCGCCCACCATCGCCGCGCTACGCGCGCAGCTGTACGTCCCGCTGGTGCCGATCGCCAACGGCTGGTACGAACGCATGGGGCTGGCGCCGCGCTTTCCTGAACAGCACGCAGATTTTCTCGCGCGCTGTCATGCCGCCGGTCAACAACGTGCAACGCCGTTGTTACTGCGCTACGGCGAAGGCGACTACAACCATCTGCACCAGGATCTCTACGGCGAGCACTGTTTTCCGCTGCAGGTAGCGGTGCTGTTGTCAGCGCCCGGTCATGACTTCACCGGCGGTGAATTCGTACTGACCGAACAACGTCCGCGCCAGCAGTCGCGGGTGGAAGTGATACCTCTAACTCAGGGCGATGCGGTGGTGTTCGCCGTTAATCAACGTCCGCAACACGGTACACGCGGCGACTATCGCGTCACCATGCGCCACGGCGTGAGTCGTCTACGTAGCGGCCACCGTATGACCTTGGGCGTCATCTTTCATGACGCCCTGTAGGTAAGGACCTGCTGGTGCTTAAGCGAAGGCCGGCATGACCTCATTGACCAGCAGCTCTTGGGTATCGGCGGTGGCCGGGAAGACGATGTAATAGGTGACACCGGTGCTCGCGATACGCTCTTGGAGTTCGCGCTTTACTTCGTCCGGTGTGCCGAGCAGAGCGACCGGCGCGCGCTGGGCGCTGGCATAGTCCGGGAACCCGAGTTGAGTCGCCATGTGGCGCAGCACCGCATCATTCTTATCGCGCGACAGGCCCAGCATCACCAGACCGCCGAGTTCCATGCTCGTTGGATCGCGACCCGCCTCGCCCATGAACTGGTGCAGCAGGGCGATGCGGCGTTTGAGATCGGGCATATCAAAACGCAGGGTCGCGGCCGGATCGTTGACGAAATCCTTGCCATTGCCGGTCGGCGGAATGAGGTTGATGATCGACGCCTCGCGCGCGGCAATCCGCAGTAAGCCCGTGCCCGAGCCGCCCAGCATGATCTGCGGATGGGGCTTGGAGAGCGGACGCGGATTGGCATAGAGATCCTTGATCTCGAAATGCTCGCCGCGATAGTTCGGCGTGTCGTGGGTCCACATCGCCTTCAGCACCTGGATGGTTTCGTCGAGCTGGGCGAGACGCGTTTTCAAGGGCGGAAACGGGTAGCCAGCGGCGAGATATTCCTTATCCTGCCAGCCCGCTCCCAAGCCCATGATCAGCCGCCCACGACTGACGTGGTCCAAGGTTGCAGCAATCTTGGCCAACAACGCCGGTGTGCGGAACGAGGCCGCCACCACCGCTGGCGCAAGACGAATCTTGGAGGTGACCGCTGCGATCGCGGTCAAGATGGTGAGACATTCGTTCTGTGGCGTTTGGGGCGTGCCCAGCGGCGAGAAGAAATGATCGTTAGTCGATACCGAATACAGCCCGTCGCGTTCGGCGCGCAGGGCAGCCGCGATTGCTTCGTTCACATCGCCGGTCGGCAGAAATACACCAAATCGAACTGGATACACGCTCGCTCTCCCTCTGGTTGGTCGGTGATGATGGCAGCGCCGCGCGGCTCAACTCTCTGCAGCGCGTGCAGTCCATCGCCCTATTGTTCGGACATTCCTAGCAACGCTCCAATCATTCCTCGTGGGCGATGCGCCGGATGATATAGCCACCGGAGCGCTCGTCCAGTTCCAGATCGAGA
>JANLSI010000729.1:0-1732 GCA_031362345.1 Pseudomonadota bacterium | reverse complement strand
AGCCGTCTGGAGCTTTATCCCACGAGCGGGTCGAGTCGCTACCACAAGGTCCGGCCCGACGGTGAAGCGATTGAACGGCTGTGGGTCGATCTATTTGTGGAGGCCCATCGCGAAGCGCCCGCAGAGATTGTGCTGGATCTGGACGCGACGGACGTGCCCTTGCATGGCCATCAAGAAGCGCGGTTCTTTCATGGTTACTACGACGGCTATTGCTATCTGCCGCTGTACATCTTCTGTGGCGAGCATCTGTTGCTGGCGAAGTTGCGGCCGGCCAACATTGATGGTGCGGCGGGGGCGTTCCAAGACGTCGAGCACCTCGTCGGTCAGATCCGCGAGCACTGGCCGCAGACGCGAGTCATCCTGCGTGCGGACTCGGGCTTCTGTCGCGAAGAGTTGATGCGCTGGTGCGAGGACAACCGCGTAGATTACGTGTTTGGGCTGGCGCGCAACGCGCGTCTGGTGCGCGCGATTGGGGCCGAGCTGCAAGCCGCAGCGGCGGAGGCGCTGCAGACACAATTACCGGCCCGAGGCTTCCGTGAACTGGACTATCAGACGCGTAAAAGTTGGCGCCGCTCACGGCGTGTGGTGGCCAAGGCCGAGCATACCGGCGACAAATCTAATCCGCGTTTCATCGTCACTTCGTTATCGAAGCGGCAGTTTGCGACACGCGCCCTGTACGAGGACTTCTACTGTGCACGGGGTGAGTGCGAGAACCGCATCAAGGAATGCCAGCTCGACTTGTTTGCAGATCGACTCTCAACCGAGACCTTTCGCGGTAATCAATTACGCCTGTGGTGGGCTTCGGCGGCTTACGTGTTGATGCATGCCTTGCGACGCATTGGCTTGGCCGGCACGGCACTCGCCCGCGCCTGCGCCAACACCCTGCGCTTGCGGCTGTTGAAGATCGGCGCCGTGGTCACCGCCAGCGTCCGCCGTGTCAGGCTCGCGATGAGCAGTGCCTGCCCCAACCAGCGGGAGTTTATCGCCGCCTTCCATGCCTTACACGCTGCGGCCCGTTAAGCCGCCCCCACGAACCAGAGACTTTGACTTGCCATTGACCTCACCATCGACCCGCTCGGTGGCGGTTGCTTGTGCTCAATCCTGCAGATCGCGCCACTCGCGTCCGAGCGCCCGGGGGTTTCCCGGCACGGCACTGCACCAGACTGACTCATGCCCTCTTCAAGCCGGGATGTGAGAAATCCGGCCTAGCGGGGACTGGCTTTCTTCGACGTACGCGTCAGGATAGGCAGCTGGTTCCAACCTACGAGGAGAGAGAGATGTTTTCGCACATCATGGTCGGCAGTAACGACATCGCACGCTCAAAGGCTTTCTACGACGCGGTGCTAGGCGCGGTGGGCGCCAAGCCCGCAATTACCGACGACAAAGGCCGCCTGATCTACATGCACAAGGGCGGGCTTTTCCTGGTCACCCCGCCCATCAACGGTCAGCCGGCGACCTCTGCCAATGGCGGCACTATCGGTTTTGCCTGTGAGTCGCCGGCCCAGACCGATGCTTGGCACGCCGCTGGCGTGGCCAATGGCGGCACCACCTGCGAGGACCCGCCTGGTGTGCGCGAGAGCGGCGTCGGCAAGCTCTACCTTGCCTACCTGCGCTATCCGGCCGGCAACAAACTGGGCGGGTTGTATGGGGTGCCTTTTGTTCATTGCGCCACCCGGGCTCGCGCGTTCGAACGCGCGAGCCAGGGACCTGAACCTTGCCGCAGTAGGCGGTC
>JANLSI010000713.1:0-7884 GCA_031362345.1 Pseudomonadota bacterium | reverse complement strand
CGCCTCAACAGATCCAGTGCCATCGAGACGGCCACTGGAATCGCCGCCATGATCGACACCCGGAATCGCCTTGGCGGCATTGGTCGCAGACCAGTCACCCGGCACCTGCCGGTAACGGTCGATGAAACCATAATAGGCCGCCTGCACACCGCTGTTCTGGTCAGCAATATTGCGTACACGGGCACTGGTGATCAGCTCCTGACCTTTCAGGATGCCTCCCAGCAGCAGGCCGATGATCACCAGCACAATGGCCATTTCGACCAAGGTGAAGCCCTGTTGGCGGCGGATAGGGGACATGTCTTCGTTCCTGAGCGAGAGTGTTGTGCGCAAAACGAAGCACGGGGCGTGCCAGCTGTCTTAAGACGGTGATTCTTAGTGAATGGCCGCTGTCTGCACTATTCGGCAAAGACAGATATGACGAGATCTCGACGTACCGCTGTCGAAATCTCAATCAGTCGCGACGGATTTCGTCGCTGGCTTAGGGTGCAGCCCGGCCCTGCGCCGCCGCGCGACGCTCGATGTCCGCCAAGCGCGCGCTGAGAAAGGCACGCTCGTGAGGGTCCTGGATTTCACCGCTGTCCAGCAGTCCGCCGAGCAACACCTTGGCGCTTTGCAGCTCGCCCAGGTCTTCCAGCACGAAGATGCGCATCTGCTTGGCCCAATGGGGTATCGCGCCCTGGTCGTCGGCGCGCTCAAGGGCAGCGGCGAGTTCCAGCGCCAGGGGCAGGTCATGCAGCCGATGTTTGGCGATGACCACGCCGTGGGCCATCCACGGCCAGCGCCGTGCCGGGTCGTCGTGAAAGCTGCGCGCGATGAACTTCAGCATGCGACGCTGGCGCGCGGCATCGTCGACCTCGCCATACAGCCGCGCCGCTGCCAGCAACGGGTATTGAAACTGTGGGTCGAGCTCCAGCATGCGCGCCAGCCAGGCTTCGACCGCGCCGTAATCGAGACTGCGGAAGGGCAGGCTCACTCCCGGCTGATAATCATAAGCCTGCAACCACAACATCATTAGGCGTGCCGCGAGTGCAGGTTCGCCCAAAGACATCACCCGCAGTGCGGCCGCCGATGGTGGCGGCGCCAAGGGCGCAATGCTGACCGTGGGACCCGCGCGCAAACCGGCCCAAAACACTTGGGCGCCCACGGCCAGCACCAGCACGGCCACTACGCGCCATGGCAGAGCAGCGCAGGCCGCACGCGTCCTCACTCAGATCTCACGCCGCGTAAAGTCGAACAGACCGACCGCCGCCAGCAGTACGCCGTAGATGGCAGTTTGCACGGCCAGCGCCGGTAGGGCCGCCAGCGCGGTCGTCGCATCGGTGAGCCAAACTGTGCGGGTGTAATCGGCCAGTGATGGCAGCAGCATCGCGAGCCCCGCTACTGCGTGTTCGATGACGACGCTAGACCAGGCACTCGGGTTCACCGTCGGGCCATGGCTCATAAGCACGATAGCGTCGATCGAGCGCGACAAAAGATAGAAACCCGCCACGGCCAGCACCGCGCCCGTCACCTGCGTGAGCGCCACCGCGCAGCTCAAGGTCGCCGTCGCCACCAGCATCAATTCCGCCGCCAATGACAAACCCCAGGCCAGTGCCGCCAACGGCGTGCCGGTGAATGCTAGCGGTAGTGCAGCGGCGAGTGCCAACAGGCAGGCCATCGCGCCATAGCCTGCCAGTCGACCGAGCAGCCAGGTGCTGCGCGACAGGGGCCGCGAGAGCGTCAGATCGATGACGCGGTCGGCCAATTCGCGCACCACGCTGGTCGCGACGAACAGGGCCGTGCACGCCACCAACAGCAACCGTGTGCAGGCGGCATAGATGTCGAGGCGATAGGAGTGACTGTCGGTGAGCGCGAGACCGGCCGCGCATTCAGCTAGCACCAGGCTACTCGCGATGAGCCCCACGGCCGTCCACGGCAGGCGTGTGTGCCTAGCTTCGAGCAAAGTAAAGCGCGCAATGACGGCGACTTGTTTCAACATCATCACGGCTGGTAGCAATGGTCTGTGATTTACCGGCCCGTACTATACCGCTAGCATGACGGCGCCCGCAGTGCGGGCCAGCTTCCGCCACCTGGGGTGACGGCGCGACCAGGGAGAGCGTTTTTGACCGCACCGCCGAGGCCGCCGCTCGTCACCGCCGCCATGAAGCAGTCCACGCCGGAGCCGGTTGAGGATGGGCGTCGTAATCCCTTCCTCGATCGCCGCCATGAGCACTGGCTGCTGGCCTCCATGCTGCTGGTCTTGCACACCGCACTCGATACCGGACTCGACACACCGCTCGCCAGCGCACTGATGGTCGCCCAGCTCGGCCTGTTCTTCCTGTGGCAACCGATCTGGCAACGGGAACAGCGCGTCGATCTGCCGGCCTTGCTGGTGATTACCGTGCTGATCGCGGCCATGCTGTGGCTGAACTGGTGGACGGTGTTCACCTGGCTGGTGCTGCTGATTGGCATCGTCGCTGGACGATCGTTTTCGACCCGCCAGGAACGCTATGTCTACATGCTGTCGCTCGCGATGCTGGTGTCGGAGCTCTTGATCAGCGCGACGGCGATGCTGTTTCTTGGCAAGCCGCTCGCGCCGGGGATCGCCCAGACCTTCCGCATTGGACTCTACCTGTTGCCGGCGGTGCTGTACGCCATGCCGCCAATCACGGTGCCACAACGGGATCCGTTTCCGGTCGATTTTTTTCGCGGGATCACCTTCGCGCTGCTGACCGCGCTGCTGGCCGTATTCAGCGTACTGATGACCTTGCGCCTGGGTATCGACTACCCCCTCGCGCTGGTCGCCACCTTGATGGCGCTCGGCGTGTTCCTGTTCTTCCTGTCGTGGATCACCACACCAGGCGCCGGCAGCTTCGGTCTACTCTCGGTGTGGGAGAAATCAGTACTCAATATCGGCACGCGCTTTGAGGCCTGGCTCGCGAATGTCTCCAATCTCGCCAGCCAGCAACCCGAGGCCGACGATTTTCTCGACGACGCGGTCGCGCAGTTGGTGGATATTCCGTGGATTGCGGGCGCGGCTTGGGCCAGCGCGACCAGCACCGGCATGTATGGCAAGCGCTCGCCCCACGAACTGCCGTTGGACACCGAAGCCTTGGCGATTACGCTCTATACCGAACGCAGCGTGAGTTCAGCCTTGCTCATCCACTGCCGTTTGCTGATACAGGTGCTAGGTCATTTCTACGTCGCGAAATTGCGCGAGAACGAACAGGCCAGCGCCGCCCATTTGCGCGCCGTTCACGAGACCGGCGCGCGTGTCACCCATGACATCAAGAATCTGCTGCAGTCGCTCAACACCCTCGCCGCCGCCTTACAGTCGGCCCACGGCGAACAGCAAGAGCAGCGTGGCTTCGAACTGCTCAAACGCCGCCTGCCGGACATCGCGCAACGTCTGAAGGGCGCGCTCGAAAAGCTGCAACATCCGCAGAGCCACGCACCGTCCATGATGGCGGCTGGCCACTGGTGGCAGCAACTTGCCGAACGACTCGGCGATGGCGACATCCATCTCGTCGCCGATCTCGGTGACCCAGGCACGCTGCTGCCGGCCGAATGTTTCGATAGCATCGTCGACAATCTCATCGACAATGCACGCCACAAGGTCGCGGCCGGCGCGGCGCGCCACATCACCCTCAAGCTCACCCTGCGCGACGGCCGGCCTTGCTGTGAGGTGCACGACGACGGCGTGGCGATCGACGCCGCCATCGTCCACCTGTTGTTCCGACGCCCCGTGCCATCGCGCACCGGCCTCGGCATCGGCCTATATCAGGCCGCCGAACTCGCGCGCCGCACAGGCTGCGAACTGCGTCTGGCCGACAATCGCGACGGACGGGTGTGTTTCGAATTGGAGGCTGGCGTGGCGCAAGCTTGAGATGACGGTGCGCCTCTCAAGGCAGCTGCCCGGCCGACACCATGCGCGCGTTCAACAGGGCGCGGGAAATCGGCATCACCAGATCATCGAACTCGCACAAAGGCGAGTTCTCGTCATCGTTATCGGCGCAGCCTTGCTGCGCGTTGGTATAGGCACGGGAGACAAACACCCCATCGCCGTCGGCGTTTTCAGCCTCGTCGTCGTTCTCGGCCGGCACCAACCCACGCAGCACGCCATCGGCGCCCATCGCGCCATGGCCATTGCGACCATGGGAGATCAGCACCGCCGCAACGTTATCGGCAGTCGCGGCCGGGAACGCGAACTTGCTCTCAGTGGTGCCAGCGGTCGCGGCATTGTCGCCGCGTGTGGCGATGGTGATATTGCCCTGGGAGCACAGGTCGAATTCAGCGGCGCTGTTACCATCGCAGGCAGTGTTCTGCGCAGGCCAGGTGAACTGCTTCTCGCGCACGCGGTAGGTCAGACGATTGCCCCACGCGTCGGCCGGCGTGACACCGAGTTCAGCCCAGGGCAGGTAGCCTGTTTCCTTATCGCAGTCGCCACCGCTGGCGATGGTAAAGGGCGGATTGGCCATGCCGTCGCCATCGGTATCAGGACAGGGCAACCGACGCTGGGTCAGGGCGAAACCGTACAAGGCCTCGCTGGCCTGGGTCATGTAGTCCAAGGTCTTGTGGCGATCGCGCGCTTCGAGTTGCACCTGCACCGGCCCGATCAGACCTGCGGTCAGCATGCCGATGATAAAGATCACGATCGCCATTTCAAGCAAGGTGAAGCCGCGCGCAGCGGCCCGCCGCAAGACGCGGCCGCGCTCAGGGCGCCAGTTCGAGGATCTGATCATTGAAGCTGTTCGATGGGTCACGGCGTTCGAAGAGCGTCGTCGGCTCAGTGGTGTTGATGCCTTCGAGATAATCGCGCAGATCACTCGATGGCCGCGTCTGCGCTGGCGTAGCGGGCGAGGTGATGGCGGGCAGGGGCGGCCCGGCCGACACCACCACACCGCGTACACCGCTGATGATCGTCGCCACGGTCTCGCCGGGTCGCAGCAAGTGCAGGGTCAGACAGGACGTGGCGGTCTGACAGACCAACCCGCTATAGCCGGGCGCCTGACTGGGCGCGAACTGCACCAAGGTCGACTGTTGCCATTGGTCAGCGAGAAACCAGCGCGGCAAGGCACCGGGTGAGGCGTGGCGATCGTCGGGCTCGTCCTTGCTCGGCACTTCCAGATCGAACGGTACATTCAAGACCACCACGGAATCAGTCGGGCCGAGACTCGAAAAATTGAATTGCCCCTTGCCGATGGCCGTGCCGTTTTCGAAATCGGTAATGGTGATGCGACCGGTCGTGCCCGCAGTCCAGCTACCGAAGGCCCGAACCACGACGACGGTGCGGCGCTCGCTGGCGCTCGGCGCGACGAGGCTCGTATTGCCGTCCAACTCGAAGAGATAGACGCGGCGCAAGCTGCGACCCGAAACCGCGAAATCGTAACTCGTAGTGCAGCTCAGTTTCAGTCGGTAGGGTGGCGCCGCGCCACGCCGCGCCGTGCATGTACCCTGCGCCCACGGTGGGCTCGCCATGCCGAGTACGGGCCCGGAAAACACCGCCGTTGTAGCGAAGCCGGGCCCGGCCTTAGCGAGATCATAGGCGTAATTCTGCGTGCAGCTGTTGTGCCGCAGACAAGTGACCTCCGGGGGTTCGTCACCGCTCAGCTCAAGCGTGCCGGCACTGATGACTGACCACACGGCGCCGAACTCGGCATTGAACGGCTTCCCCAGTTCGGTCAGCGGCACACGGGCGAGCGCATCGACGCCGATGCCGACCACGCCGGCAGCGGTCGACGCGTTGCGCGGCGCGAGCCACGGCAGGCCATCGTCGCAATCCGGCAGGCCAGGCGCGCAATCGGGATCAGCCCCCGCCGCATCGTCGTCACCATCGGGATCGTGGCGGTAGCTGCCCAGCGCACTGGCGACTTCCTTGTTCACCACCTTTTCGACCTCAAGCATGAGTTCAGCGCGGGTGATGGTCATGACGGTGTCGTTGGCGACAGCGTCGACGGTGCGCGTGAAACGATTGTCACCGGGACTGGCGTTCTCACCTTCCAGCCAGGCCGCCGGCGTATAGGTGCTGCCGCTGCCGCGGATCTGGCCCGGCAATTGTTTGCCCGGCGCAATGATCACCGCGACGACGTCATCGGTAGCGTCGACTTTCAAGCTCGCCGGACTTGCACTGTTCAGCGCTGCAGTGGCCATGCTGCGATAGTTCTCGGCCACCGCATACCACAACGGCGCGCCACTGCCGTCACGCAGTTCGGTCAATCCGAGAGTGCTGAACGGCAGCAGACCCGTCTCGGCGTGATTGGTCACGCGGCAATCGGCGGGGACACCCTCCGCCGCGCCGTACTGGCTATTGCCGGCCCTGTCCGGGCAGGGCAGACGGCCCGGCCCTTTGCTCGCGGCGTGGTCGCCATCGGCATAGCCCACCGCATAACCGATCAAAGCACGGCGGGCCTGGGCCAAAGCCTCAACCGTGCTGAGACGCTGCCCGGTCTCGCGCGCAGTCTGGGTGTTCAAGGCGTGCAGAATAACGAAGGCGGAGGCGGTCACTGCGACCATCAACACCAGGATCAGGGCCACACCGCTGTCGCGCCGCCGCTGCATCTCACTGCTGGACTTGCGGCCGCTGCTCATAGGCATCGGACACCTGGCGTGACCCGGAATCGAATGATTGACCGGGCTTGAGCGCAACCTGGCCAGCGCCATGGGCGAGCGCTACGCGTACACGTTGGCCATCGCGCGCCGGCGCGGACAATTTGCCGGGTGCCGCGTCGCGCCCATTGATCCACACGGTCGGCGCGCCGGCGGAACGCCAGACATAGCCGTTCACCGTGACGGTTTCGGCCGGGTCGTCCAAGGCTGGCGGCCGCGCCGTGCTCGCGCCTTCATCTGGCCCCGACATCTGTGTGCCAGGCGCGCTTTTCAACCGCAGCCGTGCCGCATCGATGGCCGTGCGGTCGGCGGGACTCAAGAACAAACGTCCGAGTTCGCCAGCGCTGGCCAATCCATGCACCAGCAGCAGCACGACCAAGCAGAGGGTACGCGTCACAGCGTCAGCCCCCGCTCGCCACTGAGGTTGATGGTCCACCAGTCAAGCGTGCATTCGGCGTTGAGGTTGGCGCCGTGGGCGGCGAGATCGAGGTGCTCGCCAGCACGCTTCAACGCACAGCGCTTGATCGAGTATTGGCCCAGTGCATAGCGATCGAGCGCCTGCAAGAGTTGCAGCAGATCACCTTCATGCAGCAAACCCAGGTTCAAGGTCATGGCGCTGGTGTAGAGCTGGTAGTCGCCAAGCGCGATGCTGAAATCCGGTGTCGCCACGCGTTGCGCGTCGAGCTTGTAGCCGAGTTGCGGCAGGCCGTTGGCGTCGCCCGCGCGACGCAGAGTTTCGAGCCACGACAGACGCCGCTCGCGGCCCAACAGGCCACCTTCGAACAGCCGCCGGAATTCGGGCAAGAACTGGTAGATGATGCGTTCTTCGTCGTCGACGGCAAGATACTTGCGACTCGCTTCGCGAAACTCGGCGTGATTAGTCTGGTATTCGCGTTCCATGTTCTGGCGGAAATAAAAGCTTGCGCTGACCATGCCCGCAGCCACAGCGAGCGACAGCACGAACACCACCAAGGTGCCGCGCAGGATCGACCAATCAACTCGACTGCTGGCCATCACGCACTCCCAGTACCACCCTGATCTTAAACGCCGGCACGACCCGCGCACCGGCTGCGGTCGCCGAGCCGCTGACACTGGCCTCGGGTCGCACGTCGAGCGGATATTGCAGCACTTTGACGCTCTTGACCCAGGCCTGGGCCTTGAGTTCGTCGGCCAGCCCGTCGACCACGGCGATGGCCTTGCGGAAATCGCCGTCAAAGGGCACCAGGTGCGCGCTCAATTCGGCGATCTGGTAGTACTCGCCATCGCTCGCGCGCGGCGCCATGCCATCGCCACTCTTGA
>JANLSI010000710.1:0-1880 GCA_031362345.1 Pseudomonadota bacterium | reverse complement strand
GCGCGCCGGCGCGCGCGAACCACACGCCAACCCCGGCATCTCGATCAAATTGTCGGCACTGCATCCGCGATACGAGCAGCTCAAACACGCCCGTGTGATTGTCGAGCTGGTGCCGCGCGTGCTGGCGCTGGCGACACAGGCGCGCGCCGCCAACATCGGCTTCAGCATCGACGCTGAGGAAGCAGACCGTCTCGATCTTTCACTGGCGGTGATCGAGGCGGTGCTGAGCGCGCCCGCCCTGGCGAATTGGGGTGGCTTCGGCGTTGCGGTGCAGGCCTATGCCAAAAGCGCGCCGGCAGTCATCGATTGGTTGGCCGCATTGTGTCAGCACCTGAACCGGCGCATCGCGGTGCGCCTGGTCAAAGGCGCCTACTGGGACACCGAGATCAAGCGTGCCCAGGTGATGGGCGTGCCAACCTACCCAGTACTGACACGCAAGAGCAGTACGGATGTCTCCTACCTGCTCTGTGCGCAGCGACTGTTTGTCTGCCAGCCAAACATCTACCCGCAGTTTGCTACCCATAACGCCCATACGATATGTGCAATCAACAGCATGGCGCCGGCCGGTGCGAGCTTTGAGTTCCAGCGCCTGCAAGGCATGGGTGAGTCTGTGCATGAACTGCAACGCGCTGCGGATGGTCGGCTGCGACGCATCTATGCGCCGGTTGGCGTGCACCGCGATCTGCTCGCCTATCTGGTGCGCCGCTTGCTGGAAAACGGCGCGAATAGTTCCTTCGTCCACCAGCTGGTCGATGCGAGCGTCGCGCTTGAGGTACTGGTCGCCGATCCCGTGAAAACCGCCAGGCAGACGCGCCCGGTAACCCATCCGGCCATCCCGCTGCCGCCCATGCTGTTCGGCAAGGTGCGGCGCAATGCGCCCGGTTGGGATCTGAGCAATCCCCACACTCTGGCGGCGCTCGATGCCGCCATGGCGCCTTTCCGTCATTGCACCTGGCAGGCGGCGCCAAGCATCGACGGCACGCCGGATGCACCGCTCGTTATCCATAATCCGGCCGACCGCCGCGAGCGGGTGGGCGAAGTACGCAATGCAGGGCCGCAGCAAACCGCCGCTGCGCTGGCGGCAGCGCGCGCGGCATTCCCGGCCTGGCAGGCACGCAGCGTGGCGGCGCGCGCCGCATTGTTGGAGCAGACTGCAGATCTGTACGAGGGCAACGGCGCTGAATTGCTGGCGCTGCTTAGCCGCGAAGCGGGTAAGACCCGCCGCGATGGGCTCGCCGAATTGCGCGAAGCCATCGATTTCCTGCGCTACTACGCGCTCCAGGCGCGCGCCAGTCTGTCGCCAGCGGAACGCGCTGCGCGCGGCACCTTCGTGTGCATCTCGCCGTGGAATTTCCCCCTCGCCATCTTCACCGGGCAACTGGCTGCGGCGCTGGTGGCGGGCAATACGGTGTTGGCCAAACCGGCCGAGCAGACGCCGCTCATCGCGGCCCGCGCAGTGGCACTGCTGCACGCGGCCGGCGTGCCGCGTGACGTGCTGATCTTGCTGCCGGGTAATGGCGACAGTGTCGGCGCCGCGCTGACCCGCGATCCGCACATCGCTGGCGTGTGCTTTACCGGTTCGCTCACCAGCGCGCGCGATATCGATCTTGCGTTGGCGGACGCGCTCGATCCACGCGCCGTATTGATTGCCGAAACCGGCGGCATCAACGCCATGATCGTCGACTCCACGGCACTCCCCGAACAAGTCGTGCGGGACGTCATCGCTTCGGCATTTCGCAGCGCCGGACAACGCTGTTCTGCCTTACGGGTGTTATACCTGCAACGCCAGGTGGCACCGGCCGTGCTCGCCATGCTCGAAGGAGCGCTGCACGAACTCGCGATGGGCGACCCGTGGTCGCCGGCGACCGATATCGGGCCGG
>JANLSI010000705.1:0-4528 GCA_031362345.1 Pseudomonadota bacterium | reverse complement strand
ATCGATCACCGCCTCGAGGAGCTCCAGGTCTTGGAGGTCCAGCGCGGTGCGTCGCGCCACGTCGCGTGCGAGGTCCGACGCGGCGCGCAGCGCGTCCAGGCTCACGCGTTCGAGGTTGTCCCTGAGTTTCGATATTGGACTGGTGACTTCCGACGGCGTGAAGTTCTATGACTTCAACCCGGTCATCGACCGCTGGCTGGTGTCGACGCCGATGACTTATCTGCACACGCTCGGCGCCGGCGGCGGCTCGATCGCGCGCTACGACCGCCTGTGGGGCGCGGTGGAAGTGGGACCGGAATCGGCCGGTTCCGATCCGGGCCCGGCCTGCTACGCGCGGGGCGGCAAGCTGCCGACCACGACCGATGCCAATCTGGTGCTCGGCTATCTCGACGAAGACAACTACGCCGGTGGCACTATCAAGCTCAATCGGCGGCGCGCTGAACGTGCTATCGAAGAGTACGTTGCCAAGCCGGCGGGCTTGAGCCTCATTGATGCAGCCAAAGCTGTTAAACGCAAAGTCGACGCCAACATGGCTTCGGCGATTTTCAAGGAAGTGGCAGTCAAGGGTTACAACCCGAAGAACTTCGTGATCCTGTCCTATGGCGGCGGTGGTCCGATCCACGCCTGCGGTTACGCCGGCGAAATCGGTGTAGCGAAGGTCTTGATCCCGCCGTTCAGCTCGGTGTTCTCGGCGCTCGGCGCCGGCAATATGAATCAGCTGCACATTCACGAGAAATCGCTCTATCTCATGTTGTATGACGCGACATTCCGCACCGTGCTGTCGGACTACACCGTCTTCAATGCGACGGTGGAAGAGCTTGAAGAGCGCGGCCGCGAAGATCTGATTCGGCAGAATGTCGCGCCGGAAAAGATTCGCACTCGGCTTGAGCTCGATATGCGCTACGGCAACCAGCTGGCCCAGATCAGCGTAGCCAGTCCGGTCGACCGGCTCTCGACGGCGCACGATATCATCACGCTGCTCGACCGCTTCAGTATCAACTACGCCCAGCGCTTTGGTGAGGGCAGCCAGGCGCCGGAAGCCGGTGTACGCATCAACGTGATTCGCGTGGTGTCTTACGTCGAACACGACAAACTCACGCTTGAGCGCTCGAGCGCCAGTGATGCGACCCAGCCGGTCGCACGCACTGAGCGGCCGTGCCACTTCCCGCAACTTGGCGAGCCGCTGACAACGCCGGTCTACGACTATACGGCGGTCACCGATGGCATGAGGGTACCGGGTCCGGCACTGATTGAAACGCCGCGCACGACCTATCTGGTCGAGCCCGGTTGGACCTTGACCATGGGCCTGCTGGGCTCTGCGGTGATGGTCAAGAACGCTTGAAACAACTGAAGTTCCCGCGCGGGAGGATTTGACATGGGTGGCGATCAGGAAAAATCAGTCATCGAGAAATTCCTCGAAGACAACGTACTTTTTCTCGGCCCCGATCCGGAGATCATGGAAAGCCATCAGATGGCACCGATCTCAGATCGCGAGAAGAACGCGATGGCGGGCTTTGCCAATGCGGACCAGGTCAACCTGGTTCGCCATAAGCTGCAAACCGCCTGCAACGAATCGTTCGACATGGTCGAGCAGATGGGTGCGGCGCCGGGCGCGAAATGGGGCGATCTGATTTCGGGCGTGTGGACCATGTACGGCGATCTCGCCATGGCCAGCATGGGCGGCGTGCTGATCTTTTCGGTGCTGACCCAGCATCCGGTGAAGTTCATTCTGAAATATTGGAAGAATGACCCGACCGTCGGTATCCGCCCTGGCGACGTCTTCATGCACAACGACGCGCGCTACGGCAACATCCATAACACCGATCAGAGTTTGATCATTCCTGTGTTCCACGAAGGTGAGCTGATCTGCTTCACCGGCGCCATCGTGCATGAAGGCGAGAACGGCGCCTGCGAACCGGGTGGTATGCCCTCGGCGGCGGAATCGCCGTTCGACGAAGGCTTGAAGATGTCGCCATTCAAGGTCGGTGAGAACTACGAGTTCCGTCGCGACATCATGACCTTCCTGCAGAACTCGGTGCGCGAGCCCAAGCTGCAGCTGGAAGGCATGAAGTCCAAGCTGTTCGCCGCCATGCGCATGGAAGCCCGCGTGCGCGACGCGATTGAGGAGTACAGCGTCGAAGCCGTGATCGCTACTTTGCGTAAGACGCTGGTTGATACCGAGCAGGAAACCCGCCGTCGTCTGACCACCTGGCCCGATGGCAAGGTGCGCACTAATCTGTTTGCTGACGGCACGCTGCGCGAAAACTGTTTGATCAAAATCCGTTGCGAGCTCGACAAGCGTGGCGATGAGCTGACCATCGATTTCCGTGGCTCCTCGCCCGAATTCCTCAATCGCGCCAACAATACCGTGCTGGCTTCCCTGAAAGGCATGCTCGCGCAGGAGTTCTTGAGCTTTGTGTGGCCCGATCTGCCGCGCAACCAGGCCGTGTTCGCGCCGATCAAGCTACTCACCGACAAGCGCTCTGCCCTGCATTGCTCACCCGACGCGCCCAATGCGCAGAGCATGATGACCTTCTTTCCGAGCTTCACCGCCGTGCAGATTGGCGTGCCGAAGTTTCTTTACAGCGCGGGTCATCGGGCCACGGACGTTATCGCCGGCTGGTACAACATGATCGTCACCTTCCTCTATGGTGGCGTGAACCAGTATGGCGAGCTAGTTGGCAACGTCTGTGCCGATTTGAACGGTATGGGCGGCGCGGCGCGCTGGAACCGTGACGGCGAACATTCGATCGCGCCGATCTTCGCGCCGATGGCTGACATCGGCGAGCAGGAGCTCATTGAGGAAGAAGTACCCTTGATGAAAATCGTGCCACACAAGCTGATGCGCGATGCCAATGGTTTCGGCAAGTACCGCGGGGGCCACGGCTATCAGCAGATCGCAACCATGAAAGACAGTTCCATGTGGGGCTATATGTGCTGCAGCATTGGCTCGAAGTTTCCGACCACCATGGGCATCTTCGGCGGTTATGCGCCGGGCTGCTACCCGCTGTGCAAGGTGCGCGGCGTGAACGTCTTCGATGAGATGAAGGACCGTCGCGATCTGATGCGCTACACGATCGAAGAGATCATGAACGAACAGCCTTTCAAGGGCGCCAAATACAGCACCCATCACATGGGATTGCAGCTCGAATTCGCGCAACCGGGCGAGCTGTACATGATTACCCAAGGTTCGGGCGGGGGTTATGGCGACGTGCTGGAGCGCGAACCGGAAGCGGTCTCGCGCGAGTATCTCGACGATCTGATCTCGATGAATACGGTCACCAATATCTACCACGTCATACTCGATGCCGAGAGCGGTGCCGTCGATGTGGCGGCAACCACGGCCAAGCGTGACGCCGAGCGGGCCAAGCGCAAGACGCTCGGCAAGCCCTACAAGGATTTCGTCAAAGGCTGGGAGACCGAGCATCCGCCGGAAGGCGTGCCCTATTACGGTTCGTGGAAAGACCGCAGCCTGATCTATCGGGGCTCCAAACATGACACCTGCCCGGCGGATAACATCGTGTCGGTGATGATGCGCAATCCCAAGGATGTGCGTATCGAACAGCTCGAAGCCGAATTGGCCGCCTACCGCGCGCAGGCCAAGGGCTGAAGCAAGGCGCTCGCCCATGCGACGCCAAGGCGCAATGACGTGGTGACGACTGCACTGCTGAAAACCTGGCTCGCGCAGCGTGATTCCACTCTGCGCTGGATAGACTTCGAGGCCTATGCGCGGCGCGTGTTCGCCAACGATCCCAGCGACTGGTATCGCGATCCGGTGCGCTACACGGCGAGCTTGATCCAGGCACAGGGTGTGGTTGGTAGCCAGTGTCTGAGTATCGATGTCACTGCGCCGTTCATGGCGACGCACCAAGGCGATGGCACGGCCCTGCCGGCACTGTTCGCCAGCGCGGCACCACTGCAGTTCGTCAGTGATGCGCTCAACGCCCTGGCCCATCGCTTCGAGCGTCGTCTCGACCTGGTGCTCAAATTCACGGCGCCCTGGGATCTGCTTGGGCGTGGCGATGACGCCAACTTCGATGCGATGGATGAGCTCAGTACCGCCTTCGCTGCGTGTATGCGGCGTTTCTCTGATCGACCGATCGCGGCACTGCTGCTGGAGACTGCGCGTTGCGAGGTATTGTCGGCCGACGAAATCGATGCCTATGAGCCGCTGATAAGTGCGGCCCGTCACTACGGTTGGGCGACGGCGATGGCCCTGCCCGCCGATCGTGACGGCGCGATTAGATCTGTTGCACTCGATCTGGACGTACTGCTATGGCCGCAATGTGCGCTAGAAAGCCTTACGCTGGGCGGCACCAAGCCGGTGCCGGGCGGTGGCTTGAACGAAGCAGTATGGGGTGGGTTGGCAAGTGTGCCATTGGGTAAGCCGGCGCTGCTCTATGGCACCATTCCGGCCTCCGCAACGCCGGAGACCGTGGTTTCAATCGCGCGCGCGCTGCAGGTGTGACTCAGCGTGCGGCGCCTGGCTTGCGTGTGACCTGTCGCTGGACGGCGTGAGTGCCGCCAG
>JANLSI010000635.1:0-3820 GCA_031362345.1 Pseudomonadota bacterium | reverse complement strand
ATTGACACGAAAGCTTTCACGCTTGCGGCCAATACACCCTTCACCATAGCGATTTTCATGACCGCCCAGTGTGAGATTTCGGTGGATTGTTGTCGCCGACGCCGAATTGAGCCATTTCCGAGGCCCGTGCCGCTCCTTCAGTGAGCCAGCGTGACTGGCGCAGAAGCCATGCTGCTGCTAGCTTTCGAGCCTCGACTGCTAGCTCATTTCGCCGTCGACACCATGGCTCAATTTAAGACCGGCGGTAACACGCAGGATCAGCAGGCGGGCACGCCCGCGCCGCTGACTACGTTCAGCGGCAGCGAGATCACCGCGTCGATCAGGCGCGAATCGAGCAACCCCTTGCGAATCAGGTGCTCGTCGTCGGCCTTGCGTCGCCTTATTTTCGGATTGCCGTCTTTATCCAGCTCCTCAGTCTCCTCCTCGACTTCCCGCTGCCCGCGGAACAGCACGCCCTGCGGACAGACGATGCCAGCGCGGCCATGTTCAGTGAGCGAGGCGAGGATGTGCAGGGTGAAGGCGTAATCGCCGTAGCCAGCGGGCGGCGCGTGGAATCCGGTGCCACGGCCGAAACGGCCGAACGGATCCTTGAAGCCCTCCTTGCCGAAGATCTCCTTCTTGAGCTTGTCCTTCTTCTTTTTGTCGTCGGTTTGCTGCTCCGGCTTCAACCACCAGAACTCGTCGGAGATCGGGAAATTGGCCAGCACTAGGGAGAAACGTCTGACCTTGCCGTGTTCCAGGAACTGCGGGTCGGTGATGGTGCTCGCGCCGGCTTTGATGTCGGCCTCGAGGCCGTGCAGCACGGAGTTAATCTTGCCAATGGCAGCGTTACCCCATCATTTCCTGGGCGAAGTAGCGTGCGCTTGTGGCGTGCTGGCCCCGCTCGCGCAGGAAATCGGCCGCGTGCACCAGCATGCCGCCCGAGCCGGCGGTAGGGTCGTAGATCGTGTCTCCGGGGCGTGGCTCAAGAATGCGCACCAGCGTGTCCACAATCTCGGGCGGCGTGAAGAACTCGCCGGCCTTGGCGCCGGCGTCGTCGGCGAATTGTTTAAATGAGATACTCGTACGCGCGCCCCAGTACGTCGGACGGGACGCCGTTGTTCGAAAGATCGTGCTCGTCGAAGTGCTGGACTAGAGCGTGGACGACCTCATTCGGAATCAGCGGCTTGCCTGAGCCATCGGGTGCGGGCTGGTTCCAGTCCACCGTGAACACGCCGCGCAATTCATCGTTGGCGTTCGCCACCGCGCGCATCGCTTTGGTGAGCACCTCACCAAGGTTGGTCGATGCGGCCTTCACGTCGGCCCAGCGTGAGCCGTCGGGGATCTGGAAGCGGTGTTCGCCGCGCTTGCGGAAGACCGCCGTGTCCTTCTCACGGAAGGCTTGGCCCTGTTGGCGCTCCAACTCGGCGATTGCGTCGTCGGCCTCGCACTCCCACTGGTCGCAGAGGCGCGTGTAGAGCATCAGCGACAGGATGTAATTCTTGTATTCGTGCCCAACGGTCTTGCCGTGTCTGGTGTTCGCCGCGCCCTCGGGGTGGGCTTCAATCTGCTGGCGGATGAGCTTCATTCGATAGGCCGCTCCGTGCCCTGGGCGACTCGTTCGTTCCGTGGCCTGCACAGGCCTCGCGAGTCATCGCGCGCCTTCACCCTGCTGACCCGGCCACAACCTCGGGAAATCGAAGCTCAGTTGCCGGTGGTGGCGGATGGATAGCAGGTACACGGTGGCGCTTGCTTGTTCCTCTGCGTACAGGATCAAGTAGTCGCTGTTGCTGAGTACCCGCAGAGCGTCGACTGCACCGGCGGGCAGCAGGCCGAGTTGCGCGATCGCTTCGGCAGACTGCGGAGGCTGGTCGATATAGCGCCGACCCATCCGCGGAAAGCGGCGCAGGTTGGGGATCACCGTGTTCCGCAGCGCCGCTAGCAGGGCGTCGAAGGCATGCGGCGCATCGGCTTCCGGTAGAAAGGCTTCGATGGATTCCAGTCGTTCCAAAAAGCTCGCGGACAGCTCGACCCGATACGCCGATTTAGCCACGCTTTCCTGCCCGGGCCGGCGATTTCCTCGCCGCAGCGCGGCGCTTCTGCAGGCCGGCGATGGCGCCGTCCGCCTCCTGCGTGCGGCCTGCCGCGACATCTGCCAGGCCGTGGCGCGCGTCGTCGATCAACAGCAGGTGGATGCGCTCGCGCTCCAGGCGGTGGTAATAGTCCAGCCGGTCGGAATCGATCAGCGCGACGTAGCTCTCGCCGTTCTTAGTGATGATTTTTTCGGCGCCGGCCTTCACCTGCTCGGCAAGTTCCGACAGGTTAGCGCGGGCCTGCGTGAAGGGCACGATATCGCTGGTAGTAAAACCCATGACCGGCTCCCGATGTGAAGTTACAGGATTCTGTGCAATCTACGCTGGATCTATGCGGGCCGGAAGACCGGTCAATCGCTTCATGGCTGTTTGAGGTGCCGCATTCGCTCATCTAGCTGTTCCGGTGAACAGCCCTTGGTCGCGGAAGATGTCGCTACTGTCTGCAAAGGAGCGGACGCGAGCTTGTCCAGATAATCGGCCCAGGCCTGCATCATCCTTTTACGCTCTGGCAGGTGCTCGGCACGGTTGTAGGCGGCGCGAATGCTGTCCCGTTCGGCATGGGCCAGTTGGCGCTCGATGGCGTCCCGATGCCAGCCCTGTTCGTTCAATAAAGTCGATGCTATAGAGCGGAAGCCGTGGCCGGTCATTTCCTGTTTCGTGTAGCTCAGTCGGCGCAGGGCGGCGTTGACGGTGTTCTCGCTCATGGGCCGGGCGCGGCTGCAGATGCTGGGAAACACGAATCGGCCGTTGCCGGTGTGTGAACTCAACTCACGTAGGATGGCGACGGCCTGTTTCGATAGAGGCACGATGTGCGCCTCGCGCATCTTCATGCGCTCACCGGGTATACGCCAGGTAGCCTGGTCCAAGTCGAACTCCTTCCATTCAGCGGCAAGCAGTTCGCCGGGTCGCACGAACACGAGTGGCGCGAATCTGAGCGCAGCGCGCGTCACCGGTTCGCCCTGCTAGTCTTCGATTGCACGCATCAGCCCGCCTACCGCCTTCGGCTCTGTGATGGCTGCGTCGTAGACCGGGCTGGCCGGTGGTAAGGCGCCGGCGAGATCGGCTGCCGGGTTCATAGAGATGCGACCCGTTGAGATCGCATAGCGGAAAATCTAGCCAAACATCTGGCGAATACGGCGTGCGATCTCGTTCGCACCTCGACCTTCAATCGTCTGAAGGACCTTCAGCAAGGTCGCGGCACTCAACTCTCGGATCGGTTTCGTCCCAATGCTTGGAAACAGATCGGCTTCGAGCCGAACGCGCTTGGCATCGGCCGTGACCTTCGCCCACGGGCCGCTCTGCTTGGCGTGGTCGCGTTTGTCACGGGCGCCATCTATCCATATGCCAGTTTTCTTGTCCTGGCGACCGGACAGTGGCACATCCGGATAGATGCCCAAGTTGAGCAGCTTTTCCTTGCCACTGAATCGACACTTCGAGCGCCACCATTTCCCGCCGGCCGACGTCACCAGCAGGAACAACCCGCCGCTGTCGAACAGCTTCAATAGCTTCGCGCCTGCCTTGGCGTTTTTGATGGCAACTTCGGTGAGCGGCATGTGGGGGCAACAGATCTCAAGGTGGTCGTCGTCACCCCGATTTCTACCCCCAGTTAGCCCTGGCTATCAACGGTATGCCAAGGATCTGCTTGGACGATAATTCGCATTTTACTGAGGAAAATTTCATCTTCTTGGAGGCTCTCGGACATCGTCGGAAGGTCTATTGGTGCCGGCTGCAGGAATCGAACCCGCGAC
>JANLSI010000615.1:0-4572 GCA_031362345.1 Pseudomonadota bacterium | reverse complement strand
GCCCAAGGATATATCGACCGACGCGATACTGCTGAATGAGAGGAACGGACATGCTTAAACCCTATAAAGTAAATAGAAATTTCTTTTTGTGTTTCAAATGATTGCAGTTTGAAGCACAATGGCGCGCAACCTTACTGTAATGACGTGGAAAAGTACAGGTCCATGGTCGGAAATAGGATCGCTGCCTGGCTTGATGAGCAGCGCGGATCAGGCCTGCGCAACCGCCCATTTCACGTGTCCGTTTTTAATTCGAGTGCGCCTGGCCTGGCTTGCAAGGCGTAGGAGCGCTCCCCATAATCCACGGCCCGCCGGGTTGCCTGTAGCGGTGAGAATCGACGCTCCATGACACAAAGTTCGCATTATCCACTACTCGACAAGATCGACATTCCTGCCGACCTGCGCACCCTGCCCGAATCAGCGCTGGAACAAGTTGCCGCCGAGGTTCGCGCTTTCCTGCTGGAATCGGTTAGCGCGAGCGGCGGGCATTTCGCCGCCGGTCTAGGCTCGGTCGAACTCACCGTCGCACTTCATTACCTGTACAACACGCCCGAAGATCGCATCGTGTGGGATGTCGGTCACCAAGCATACCCGCACAAGATTCTGACCGGCCGCAAGGACCGTTTGCGCACGATACGCAAGGCCAAGGGTTTGGCGCCTTTCCCGAAGCGTGAGGAGAGCGTCTACGACACCTTCAGCGTCGGCCATTCCAGCACCTCCATCAGCGCCGCCTTAGGCATGGCCATCGCGGCTAAGCTGACGGGCTCCAACCGCCGCGCGGTGGCGGTCATCGGTGACGGCGCGATGACCGCCGGGGTAGCTTTCGAGGCCTTGAACCACGCCGGTGATCTCGACACCGACCTGCTGGTTATCTTGAACGACAACAATATGTCGATTTCGCCCAACGTCGGCGCTTTATCGAACCGTTTTGCCCAGATCCTGTCGGGCAAGCTCTACACCACGGTGCGCGAAGGCAGCAAGAAAGTACTGTCGCAGATGCCCTCGGTGTGGGAGCTGGCGCGGCGCGCCGAGGAACATGTGAAGGGTTTAATTGTGCCCGGCACCCTGTTCGAGGAATTCGGCTTTAATTACATCGGGCCGATCGACGGCCACGACATGGACGCATTGCTGCACACCTTGCGCAACGTTCAGCACTTGCGCGGACCGCAGCTCCTGCACGTGATCACCAAAAAGGGCAAAGGCTACGCGCCGGCCGAGGCCGATCCGGTCAAGTACCACGGCGTGAGCCCCTTCGATCCCCAGCAGGGCATCGTTTCGTCGGCCAAGAAACCCGCACTCAACTACAGCGACATCTTCGGCAACTGGATCTGCGACATGGCGGCCGCTGACCGCCGCTTGGTCGCGATTACGCCGGCAATGCGCGAGGGCTCGGGCCTGGTGCGCTACGCACGCGAATACCCGCAGCGTTATTTCGATGTCGCGATCGCCGAGCAGCACAGTGTCAACGTCGCAGCTGGCATGGCCTGCGATGGCTTGAAGCCCGTGGTCGCTATCTATTCGACCTTCCTGCAGCGTGGCTATGACCAGGTCATCCACGATGTCGCCAACCAGAACCTGCCGGTGTTGTTCGCACTCGATCGGGCTGGCCTGGTGGGTGCGGACGGTCCGACCCATAACGGCAGCTACGACATCTCCTTCATGCGCTGTTTGCCGAATATGACGGTGATGACACCGTCCGACGAAAACGAATGCCGGCAGATGCTCTATACCGGTTTCACCCTCGACGGTCCTGCGGCGGTGCGTTATCCACGCGGCACCGGCCCGGGTGTGGCGATAGAAGACGACATGCAGGCTTTACCACTCGGCAAGGCGGAACTGCGTCGCCGCGGACACCGCGTCGCGGTGCTGGCGTTTGGTGTGATGCTGGCACCGGCGCTGGAAGTGGCGGAAAAGCTCGACCTGACGGTGGTCAACATGCGCTTCGTCAAGCCGCTCGACGAGGCTATGGTGCGGGAGATGGCGCGCAGCCACGAGCTGCTGGTGACCTTCGAAGAAAACGTGGTGGCCGGGGGCGCCGGCAGCGCGGTCAACGAATGTTTGGCGGCCCATGGCGAACAGGTCACGATCGCCAATTGTGGTCTGCCCGACCGGCTGATTCAGCATGGCTCACGTGAGGAGATGTTGACCGACGCGGGCCTCGATGCGCCGGGTTTCGAGCAGTTCGTTCGCACCCGCATCGCCGCACTCGAACAGGCGACGCCCGCCGCACGCCGCGCGTGAGGCGCTAGCTGAGTACTTCCTGGAGTGCCCGGCACAGCCGAGCCAGATCTGCAGCGCTGATATCTCCCATTGCCGACACTCGGAACAGCCGTTCCGACAATGCCCCCTGACCCGCGTAGATGATGAAGCCGCGCGCCTTCAGCGCGTCGTGCACTACCTGATAGGTTCGATCGTCAGGGAGTTCGAAGGCATGCAACACACAGGACGTGTCGTGCGCAGACAACAGCGCGCGAACGCCTAGTGTCTCAAGGGTCATCCGGACCGTCGCCATGCGCTGGCGAAATAAGGCCTGCCGCGCGGCCCATCCACCCGCTTCGAAGAATTCGTCCAAGGCCGCATCCAGCGCGTAAAAGGTCTGTACCGATGGTGTGAAGGGCGTGCCCTGGCCATCCTGCCGGGCGAGATATTCACGCAAATCGAAGTACACCGAGCGCGTTACCTGGGCCTTCGCCAGCGCGGCGCGGCGCACGATGACAAAGGCGGTGCCCGGCACACCATGCAGACATTTGTTGGCGGTCGCCGCGCACGCATCGATATGCCAAGCGGTGAAGTCCAATTGCTCGGCGCCGAAGCTGCTGACACCGTCCAGGAGTATTGCGACCTGCGCCTCGCGGCACAGCGCGGCGAGCGACGCCAGATCGTTCAAGCGGCCGGTGGTGGTCTCGTGGTGCACCACTGCCACATGGCTATGGGGTCGTGTCCGCAGCGCCTGAGCAATGGCATCCAGATCGAGCCGTCCGCCCCAGGCAGTCGACACCCGCGTAGTGGCGATGCCATAGACCTCGGCGATGCGACTGATGCGTTCGCCATAGACACCGTTCTCCGCTACCAGCAGACGTCCTTCGCGCGGCACCATGCTGGTGATCATGGCTTCCACCGCGGCGGTGCCCGAGCCCGTCAGCAAGGTTGCACCCCAGTCTGTCGGAGACAGCGCGTACACCGCCAACAGCTTGCGACGCAAACCGTCTTGCAGGCTCGCGAATTCACTTTCGCGATGACAGAGATCGGGACCGAGCAGGGCGCCGCGCACCCGCTCGCTCAAGGTCACCGGGCCAGGATTGAGCAATATGGTTCTCATCGCGTGGTGCCGATGTGCTGCATGAATCGCGCGCGTACCGCCGGCGGTGAAATGGCCGGGCGCGGCAGATCTTCACGCGCGCCGGTGGCTATCTTCATGTGGATGAAGCTCGTCCCACTGTCCTTGCCCGGCGCGAGGAAATCGGTCAGTTCAGTGAGGTCGTCGCTACGCGCTACGCGACCGTAACCGCAAGCTGCCGCCAGCGCGGCGAAATCGGTGCATGCCGTGACCGTCGCCTGCGCACCGGTGGAATCGTGCGCCTCGTTGTCGAGTACCACGTGCACTAGATTCGGTGGGCTGTAGGCGCCCAGTGTGGCGAGATTGCCCATGCGCATCAGCGCCGCGCCGTCGCCGTCGATCACTAGTACGCGCAAGTCAGGCCGCGCCAACGCCAGTCCCAAACCCAGCGAGGACGCGCAACCCATCGAACCCACCATATAGAAGTGCTGGGGGCGATCGGCTAAGCCATAGAGTTCGCGGCCAGTGAAGCCGGTGGTGGCGATGACCACCGTTCGGCGGTCATCGCTGGCGGCAAGCACACGCTCGAGTGCAGCCCGGCGGGTCGCGCGTTGTGCCCGAGTGCGATAGTGTCCGCCACCAGCGACCGCGACCGTTGCACGGGCCGCCGGAATCGCGCTCGCCGCCAAGGCAAAAGTTGCGCAAGTACCCTTCTGCATGATGAGCGCATAGGGCAGTGAATTGGCATGCATGTGTTGATCGACGGCGTCCAGGGTCGGCGCGATCGCGGCGATTTCACGCGGAAACGTCGCCCACGGTATGCCCATGGTGTCGAACAATTTCTCAGTGATAGTGCCCATCAACTCGTGTTGCGGTTCATCCGCGCCACCCGGCGCGCCGCGCTGGGTGCAGACCACCAGGACGGGAATGCGGAAGGTATAGGTCAGCGAGGTGAGCGGACTGACGGCGTTACCCAATCCTGAATTCTGCATCATCGCCACCGCCCGTTGACCACCCAGCCAGGCGCCGGCTGCGATTGCCACCGCGTCGCCTTCGTTGGCGGCGGACAGATAGCGCAAATCCGCAGCGCCGATCACGTAATTGATGAAGGGTGTCAGGAACGAACAGGGTACGCCGGCGTAACAGTGAAAGCCGCGTGCGCGCGCCGCATCGACGAAATCGCGAGCGTGAATCATGCCCGTCAACGCTCTGCGCTGTCCAGCGGTGAAGCGGCAGGCCTGGTCGAGATCCCGTAGCGAATTTACATCGAGACAGTGTCCATTAATATAGATGACGCG
>JANLSI010000585.1:0-9128 GCA_031362345.1 Pseudomonadota bacterium | reverse complement strand
TGTTGAATCACGAGCACACCGAATACGCCTGGGTAGCGCCGGCGCGCTTTCGCGACTACCCGGTCATGGACGGCATCGACGAAGACATCGCCCTACTGGGCTTGTGGCCGCAGCGCTATCTGAATCGCGCGCGGGTGCCGCCCGCGCTGCGCGAGCTGTGATCGATGAGTGCGGTCGACTTGAAAGTCGAAACCGTCGGTGATGGGCCGCCGGTGGTGGTGTTACACGGGCTGTTCGGCGCCGGACGTAACTGGATCACGGTGGCCCGCGCGTTGGCCTCCCAGTATCGCTTTCACCTGGTCGACCTGCGCAATCACGGTGGCTCGCCCCATACCCAGACCATGACTTATCTCGACATGACGGCCGATGTGCGACGCTTGATCCAAACCCTCGGCCTCGATGAATTCACCCTGGTCGGTCACAGCATGGGCGCTAAGGCCGCCATGACCCTGGCGCTCAACTGTCCGCGCGGAATGCGCAGGCTCGTCAGTGTTGATATTGCGCCGGTCAGCTATGCCGATAGCTTCGTCGATGTCATCGATGCCTTGCAGGCGCTGGACCTGAGTACCATCCAGCGGCGCGCCGATGCCGACCGCGCACTGGCCGCTGCCATCCCTGAAACTTCTGTGCGCCTGTTCATCCTGCAGAATCTCTTGTTCGAACAGGGTCGGCCGCGCTGGCGTCTCAACCTCACGACCTTGACCCGCGACATGCCCAACATACTTGGCCCGCTACCGGTTGCCGCCGACGCGCATTACGATGGCCCGGCCTGGTTCATACGCGGCGCCTTGTCGGATCGCGTCAGCAGCGAACATCTGCCGCTGATTGCGCGATGGTTTCCGCACTACCACCTGGAAACCATCGAGGGCGGTGGACACTGGCCCCACGCCGAGGCGCCCGCCGCCTTCCTGGCTGCCTTCGTCCGCGCACTCGACGCCTGAGCAAGGCCTTCGTATCATGACCCGCGTGCCGCATTGCTTGCGGTGCGCAGCAAGTTACGACCATCCCAACCCGGAGAACCCGCCATGATCGGCTACGTCACGCTCGGCACCAATAATATTGAACAGGCTGCCCACTTCTACGACGAACTGCTGGCCCTGCAGGGCGCCAAGCGTGCTATGCAAAACGATCGCCTCATCGCCTGGGGCAATGCACCCGGTGCGCCCATGGTGTGCGTGATCAAGCCCTTCAATGGCAACGCCGCTACACCAGGCAATGGCAATATGACCTCGCTGTTCGTCTCCGACACTGCCCAGGTCGACAAGCTGCATGCCAAGGCCCTGGCGCTGGGCGCTCAAGACGAAGGCGCACCCGGCCCGCGCGGTGACGGCTTCTACGGCGCCTATTTCCGCGACCTCGACGGCAACAAGCTGTGCGTGTTCAACATGTGATAACCCACTCGCGCTGCTCGCGTGCATGGCGTACGCGGGGCGCGACTAGCAAATGTCCCACCCCATGACTATGGATATCGCCATCGTCGGCGTCGGTCAAACGACGCCCATCCGTCGCTCGACCAAGAGCATCCGCCACCTTGCTATTGAGGCCGTGCAGCTCGCCTTGGACGACGCCGGCATCGCTGCGCGCGAGGTCGACGCCATCATCACCGATGGCGTGATCATGCCCCACAGCGTGCCGCGCGAATTCATCGCCGCGCAGTTCGGCATCGAACGCAGCTTCGATGGTGGTATTTCTTTCGGCGGCGTGGGCGTGGCCTGTGCGCCCGAGCTCGCCAAGCTTGCCATCAATGCCGGTAAGGCGCGCACGGTGTTGTTCTATTTCGGTGTTGACTGGGGTTCGCGCGCCAGCGGGCCCTATGGCTTCCACGACATGTACCCGGCCAAGATGGCCTTTGAGAAGCCCTACGGCTTCAATGCGCAGCCGAGCTATTTCGCACTCTGGGCGCGGCGCTACATGCACGAATACGGCATGACCGATGCCGACCTCGCCGCCGTCGCCATCAGCCATCGTGACCATGCCCTGCTGCATCCGGCCGCCCAGGCTCGCACGCCGATGACATTGGAAAGCTATCGCGCTGCACGCATGGTTGCCTCTCCGCTGCGCGTGCCCGACTGCTGCCTGATCAGCGATGGCGTCGGCGCGTTCATCATGACCAGCGTCGAGCGCGCACGGGATCTGCGCCAGCCGCCAGTGCGCGTGCTGGCCGCGAGTTTCGCCAGCGAGCCCTGGAGCGGCGACGACATCTTCACCCAGCAGCCGGAGATCTTCCGCGTCACCGGTGCGCAAACCGCCTGCCAGCGCGCGCTGCGCGAAGCCGGCATCACGCTGGCTGATGTCGACTTCGCCGAACTCTACGATTGCTTCACCATCTCGGTCTTGATGCAGCTCGAAGACCTCGGCTTCTGCCCACGTGGCGAGTCACCGGCCTTCATACGTGAACGCGGCATCGGTATCCACGGCGAACTGCCGGTCAACACCCACGGTGGGCTGTTGTCCTACAGTTACCTGCTCGGCGTCGAACACGTCATCGAAGCAGTGCGCCAATTGCGTGGCGCCGCCGGCCCAGCGCAGGTACGCGATGCGCAAATCGGTCTGGTCGGTGGCTGGTCTATTCCCGACTACGGTGTCTTGCTACTGGCACGGGACGCGCGCTGATGCATGACGACAACCCGGAATTCGCGCCCCACTTCGCCCATCTCGCTGACGGTCGGCTGTGCTTTCCTTATTGTGTGAATTGCACGCGCTTTCACTGGTATCCGCAGCCGCTATGTCCCCATTGCCAAAGCACGCGGATCGAATGGCGGCAGGTAAGGGGCCAGGGTGTGCTCTACAGCTGGACCGAGATCCACCATGCCTTCGACGCGCGCTATAGCGGCCCCCTGCCCTACATCGTCGCGCTGATCAGTTTCACCGATGCGCCAGGTGTGCGGCTGGTGAGCAATATGGTCGGCGCGGCGGCCGACGCACTGACACTCGACATGACGGTCGCGGCGCACTTCTCGCACGACGCGCATGGCCACCCGCAAGTAACATTTCGCCCTGCCTGAAGGCGGATCTGCGCGGGCTCGCGCTGGACCTGTGGGCGGGCCCTAGGCACAATGCCGCCTCCCCGTAATTACCCCCTCAAGCATCATGGCGAAACTCACAGTCAAGAAGGTCGTACTGGCCTATTCCGGCGGTCTCGATACCTCGGTCATCCTCAAATGGCTGGCCGAAGAATACCAATGCGAAGTGGTGACCTTCACCGCCGACATCGGCCAGGGCGAAGAGCTCGAACCGGCGCGCGCCAAGGCCACCAAGATGGGCGTCCAGGAAATCTATATCGACGACCTGAAAGAGGAATTCGTGCGCGACTTCGTCTTTCCAATGTTCCGTGCCAACACCGTCTATGAAGGGGAGTACCTGCTCGGCACGTCCATTGCGCGGCCCTTGATCGCCAAACGCCTGGTCGAAATCGCACGCATGACCGGCGCCGATGCGATCTCCCACGGCGCGACCGGCAAGGGCAACGACCAGGTGCGTTTCGAGCTCGGTGCCTATGCGCTGGAGCCGAGCATCAAGGTCATCGCGCCATGGCGCGAGTGGAATCTGACCTCGCGCGAGACACTGTTGGCTTATGCTGCTAAGCACGGCATTCCGATTGAATACAAGAGCGGCAGCGGTTCACCCTATTCGATGGACGCCAACCTGCTGCACATCTCCTACGAAGGTGTGGTGCTGGAAGACCCGTGGGCCAGCGCCGAAGAATCAATGTGGCGCTGGAGCGTGTCGCCAGAACAGGCGCCCGATGTAGCGACCATCATCGAACTCGAATACGAGCATGGCGACATCGTTGCCATCAATGGCGCGTGCATGACACCGGCGCAGGTGCTAACCCAGCTCAATGCGCTGGGCAATGCCAACGGCATCGGCCGCCTTGACATCGTCGAGAATCGCTACGTTGGCATGAAGTCGCGCGGCTGTTACGAAACCCCCGGCGGCACCATCATGTTGAAGGCCCATCGCGCCATCGAGTCCCTGACCCTGGACCGCGAAGTCGCCCATCTCAAAGACGACCTCATGCCACGCTACGCCGCGCTGATCTACAACGGCTATTGGTGGAGCCCGGAACGACGCATGCTGCAGACCATGATCGATCAGTCCCAAGCCCGCGTGAATGGCAGCGTGCGGCTGCGCCTGTACAAGGGCAACGTGACCGTCGAAGGCCGCCAAGCCCCCAAGGACAGCCTCTTCGACCCCGCTATTGCGACCTTCGAGGACGACGCCGGCGCCTACAATCAGGCCGACGCCGAGGGCTTCATTAAGCTCAACGCGCTGCGCCTGCGCGTCGCTGCCCGCCGCGACGCCTGAGTACCGACACCGGGGCGCGCCAACGCGGCGCGTCCCGAGCGCGCTCCAGCGCGTGACGCGGTTCACGTGCCCTGCCCTAGCGGTGTGACGGTAGTCACACCGCCGATTGCGTCCGTAACAATAATTTACAAACCGAGCGGACACGCCCACTCGCCGATGGCGATAGCCACCGCCTGCACCCGTTACGGATTTGATTGCGATGAAAGACAGCCGAACCCGCACCATGCACCATCGTCTGCCCGTCGCCGATGCGCCAACGGCTGCGGCCCGACCAGGCATGCCGCTCGCCAACTTGCTGGGGCGCTGTTGGCTGATCGTCCATCTCGCGACCCTGGCCGGCATCGCGGCCGCGCTGCGGCAGCAGGCGCCGCCTGCCCTAGTGGCGGGCTGGTCGATATTTGTGCTGTTGAACCTGCTGCTGCATCTGACCCTGCGCGCCGGGCATCATGCCCACGGCCGCGCGTGGTTGGAGACGGCCATGGCGGCCATGCTCGGTCTGGCCTGGGGCCTGGGTGTCGGGCTGCTCCTACCCTATGCCGATAGCACCGCCCTCGCCGCCTTGATGAGCGCCGTGCTCACTATTGCATTGTTCGCCATTCCGGTCTTCGGCGAGCACGCCAGCGCCTACACTTATTTCCTCGCCACGCTTGGCCTGTTGATCATCGGCGGCCTGCTTTACGACGGCCACCATGCCAGCGTGATGCTATGGGTGGCGATGGCCATGGCGACCTTGCAGTTGGTGGCCAGCGGCTACTTCCGCAGCCACCACGCGCTGCGCGATGCGCTGTGGCACATGCTCAGCCTGCACCAGCTCGCCGCCAAGCGACCGCGCCGCGATACGCAGCAACTGATCGAGCACGCCGAGCGCAAGTTCGACGAAATCAGCGCCGTCCTCGACCGCGAGCGGCGTCAAGGTCAGACCCTCGCTACGCTCGGTGATGGTCTACTGACCTGCGATGCGAGCGGTAACATCGACTATGCCAATGTCTCCGCTGAAACCCTGCTCGGCGTCAGCCGTGCGCAACTCCTGGGCCAGCCTATTGAGGAATGCGTGCGTATTGTCTATGGCCGCGATCCGCACAACCGCACGCGTGACATCTTCGATGAGGCACGCCTTAATCGGTGTGTCCAGGCGCTGAGCGACCAACCGCAATTGTTGCGCCGTGATGGCGTGGCTTTTGGCGTCGACTATCGGGTGACACCGCTGCTCGACGAGCTCGAGCAATTTGCCGGCGTGAGCGTGCAGCTGCGTGACATGACCCGCCGTCGACAGCGCGCCGAGTCGGTCGCCTGGCAGGCCAGCCACGATGCCCTGACCGGCATCATCAACCGCCGTGAGTTCGAGCGCCGCATGCACACGCTGTTGCATGGCGCCGACGGTGCGAATACCAACAACCACACCCTGCTCTACATCGATATCGACAAGTTCAAGTTCATCAATGACACCTACGGGCATGCGGCTGGCGACCATGCATTGCGCACCCTCACTGAAGTGTTGCGCACCCGTATTCGTGGCGCCGATACCCTGGCGCGCATCGGCGGCGACGAGTTCTGTGCGCTGCTCTACAGCTGCAGCGCTGAACGCGCACGGGCGATAGGAGAAAGCCTGCGCAGCGCCATCGACCAGCACGAATTCACCTGGCAGGCCATCCAGTTACCCGTGTCGATCAGCGTCGGTCTGGTCGAAATCGGACCCGAACTACGCACTACCTCAGACCTGCTGCGCGCCGCCGATGCCGCCTGCTATAGCGCCAAGCGCTGCGGCCGTAATCGCGTGCAGATGTTCGAGCCCGTCAGCGGTGACCAAGGACAGCACGAACACCGCCTGAATGTGGTCCGCGAGATTCAGAGTGCCCTGCATGACGGCCGTCTGGATCTGTTCTATCAGCCCCTGTGCGCGACCACCGCCTCGCTACCGATAGAGCATTGCGAAGTCGGCGTCGGTATCCGCACCGCCAGCGACGTTTTTGTTCCCCGCCAGGAGGTGGTGACGCTTGCGGCGCGCTATCAATTGAGCGCCGACATCGACCGCTGGCTGATCAAGTCCAGCATCGAGGCCTTGCATAGCGAGCACTCGGTACTGGCTGATATGCGCGTGGTATTGATACCGCTATCGGCGCAATCGGTAAGCGACGATCGCCTGCTTGAGTATGCTATCCGCACCGTACGCGAACACCGACAAGTCGCCAGCCGCATCGGATTTACACTGCCCGAATCGGTACTCGCCAGCCATCCGGACGTGGTGCGCTATTTCATCACCACCCTGAAGCAGGACGACTGCCAGTTCATGATTAGTGACTTGGGCTTCGGCGGCGGCGCAATCGACGCCATCAAATCCATGCAGATAAATTATCTCGGCATACGCGGCTGTTTCGTCCGCAACCTGCTGGCCAGTTCCGTCGACTACGAAGTGGTGTTGGGGCTGTGCCGCGTGGCGCGCGCGCTGGGTATGCAGACCGTCGCCGAACACGCCGACAGTCGTGCGCTGCGCGACGCCCTGGCCAAGATGGGTATCGATTATGCCAAGGGCCTGCTAAACGACGGGCCGCGGCGCGTGGCGCGTTTCGACGCAAGCCTGCTGACCACTCACGGCGACGGTCTAGCTTGAAGATCCGACGGCGCGCCATCGGCCGCGCTGGGTCTGCACAGTGATTGCTGGCGGATCGGCGCAGAGGGATAATCCGTTTCCCCCACCGAACTCCCGCAGGACCACAGCATGCTGCCCCGTGAATTCACCGAAGAGCAAACCATGTTCCGCGCCGCCTACCGCCGCTTCCTGGCCGCCGAAATCGTGCCGCACATGGAGCGCTGGCGCGAACAGCGCATCGTCGATCGCGAAGCCTTCCTCAAGGCCGGCGCGCAAGGCTATCTGATGGTCTGGCCGGACGAGAAGTACGGCGGCATGGGCGACAACGATTTCCGCTTCGAGCAGGTCATCCTGGAAGAAACCGCCTACGCGCGGGTCGGCGACTGGTACAACTCGCTCCACAGCCGCCTGGTCGGTCCGTATCTGACGCGATTCGGCAATGAAGAACAATGCGCGCGCTTTCTGCCGCGCTGCGTGAAGGGCGAATGCATCCTCGCCATCGCGATGACCGAGCCCGACGCCGGCAGTGACCTAGCCGGCATGCGCACCCACGCCGAGGACCACGGCGACCACTGGCTGCTCAATGGCGCCAAGACCTATATCTCGAACGGCATCAACGCCGACTTGGTGATAGTGGCGGCGAAGACCGACCCGCAGAACAACCCCCATCACATGACACTGTTCCTGATCGAGCGCGGCATGGCGGGTTTCGAGCGTGGTCGCAATCTGAAGAAAATGGGCCAGAAGGCCCAGGATACCGCCGAACTGTTCTTCAACAATGTGCAGGTGCCAAAGGCCAATGTACTGGGCAGCGCCGGCGAAGGTTTCAAATACCTCATGAATGGGCTGGCCGAAGAACGCCTGATCGGCGCCTGCGGCGCGCTGGCCTCGGCGCAGCTGTCGTTCGATCTGGCGGCCGCCTACGCGCACGAGCGCAAAGCTTTCGGCAAGACCCTGGACGCGTTCCAGAACACCCAGTTCAAACTGGCCGAACTGCGTACTGAACTCGATATCGCACAGTGCTACATCGACCAGTGTGTGCGCGCCATCAATGCCGGTGCGCTAACCGCGGTCGACGCGGCGAAAGCCAAGCTAGTCGCGAGCGAACTTCAGATTAAGTCCGCCGACTTGGGCGTGCAGCTGCACGGCGGCGCCGGCTACATGGATGAATATCCGATCAGTCGCCAGTACACCGACGCGCGCGTCGCCACCATCTATGCCGGCAGCTCGGAAGTGATGAAGCTCATTATCAGCCGCGACTGTCTGTCGGATAAGTACCAGCCATTTAATATCCGCAATTTCTGACAGCAGCGCGCCGGCAGAGCGAACAACCCGCTCAGGCGCGCGCCTCCTCCACCTCCGGCATCGCCAAGACGCGCACGTCGGGATACAACTCGTTCATCGGTATCGAGCGGCCATTGGCCTGCACGATGCGACAGTGAAAGCGCTTCAGGCGCCGTGGCTCGGTGACCCCGCAGGAATGGGCGATGACGCCGACCTCGTGATGCATGGACTCGGCGTAACGACGCACACGCTCGGCTTTGTCGGTGATGTCGAGACCGCGTTGCAAATTCCTGTCGTGGGTAGTGATGCCGGTCGGGCAAGTGTTCTTATTGCATTGCAGGGCCTGAATGCAACCCAGCGCGAACATGAAGCCGCGCGCCGAAGTGATGAAATCCGCACCCATGCAGATAGCCCAGGCCACGTCGCTCGGTGTAATGAGTTTGCCGCTCGCGATTATCTTGGTGCGATCGCGCAGGCCATAGCCCTTCAACTTGTCGACCACCATCGGCAGACTCTCGCGCAGGGGCAGGCCGACATTGTCGATGAGACTCATCGGTGCGGCGCCCGTGCCGCCGTCGCCGCTATCGATGGTGATGAAGTCGGGTGCGCTGTCGAGTCCGCGCTTCCAGATTTCCTTGAACAATTTTTCCAGCCAGACGTCCGAGCCGAACACCGCTTTGAAACCGGTCGGCTTGCCGGTCACCCGCCGTACATAGTCGACCATATCGAGCAGCGCGCTCTCGTTGACGATCTCGGGATGGCGGTTGGGACTCAAGGAAGGCTGACCGGCCTCGATACCGCGAATCATGGCGATTTCCGGCGTGACCTTCACCGCCGGCAGAATGCCACCCTTACCGGGTTTGGCGCCCTGACTCAATTTTATCTCGAACATGCGCACCTGCTCGTGGGCGGCGATGTCGCGCAGACGTTCTTCGCTCAAATGACCTTC
>JANLSI010000569.1:0-5368 GCA_031362345.1 Pseudomonadota bacterium | reverse complement strand
CGCACCGTCAACGATGCCTTCGACCATTCGCGGCCAGACATCGTTGTGGGCACCGGTGTCGGTAGCCCGAGCTTCACGGCGTTTGCGCCGAGCCATCGGCGCGTGCCGGGACTGCCCAGCGTGTTGCTGTCGGGCCTGGTGAGTTACGAGTTCGACAATGGCGTCGGTGCGAGTGTGAACGGCTATTACACCAACGCCTTCCGGCTCGACTTCCTCAATACCGTGCGCATTCGCGCGCAGTTCGCGCTCAACGCTGCCGTGCATTACTACTGCCGCAGTTTGCGCAGCGATGTGCGCGGCGAGATTTTCAATCTCAGCGATGAAGAAAATTTTTCGCCGGTGTTCGATGGCGGCTATTTCGGCTCGACCGACGTGCTGCCCGAACTGCCGCGCAGTTTCATGATCAGCCTGAGTCATCATTTCTGAGTATGGGTGCCCGCTCGTGATGGCTAAGCAGCGTCTCGGCCTGGTGCTGATACTGGCTGCGCTCGGGGCCTGCGAACGCGCTCCTGTGCCCACCACACAGGACGATCCGCGCGGACTACCCTGGGCTGAGATCGAGCGCGCCGCACGCGGCAGCGAGGTCTACCTGGCGATGTGGACCGGCGATGCCGCCATCAATCGCTATGTGAACGAATTCATCGCGCCGCGCCTGCGTGAACGTTACGACATCGGTTTGCGTGTCGTGCCGGCCCAGAGCGATATCCCCGCCCTGCTCGCTAACGAACTCGCGGCCGGTCAACAGACCAGCAACATCGACCTGGTGTGGATCAATGGCGAGACCTTCTACAAGCTGCGACAACTCGCGGCGTTATTCGGGCCTTTCACATCAGCCTTGCCCAATGACGTGCACGTCGACTGGCGCAACCCGCGTATCGCCCGGGACTTTCAGCAAGCGGTCGACGGTTTCGAAGCGCCATGGGGTACGGTGCAGCTGCTGCTCATCGTCGATGGCGCGCGGGTCACCCAGCCGCCACGGGATGCCGATGCGCTCGCTGCGTGGATCCTGGCCCATCCCGGCCGCTTCACTTTCGATACTGCCTTCACCGGCTTGAGTTTCATGAAGTCGCTCATGATAGCCCTGGCCGGTGATCGCGAGGCGCTGGCCGGCCCCTTCGACGAAGCGCGCTACCTGCAAGCGCGCGATCGGCTGTTCGCCTGGCTGCACCGCCTGCGACCGGCACTGTGGCGCAAGGGCGAGACCTTTCCGCGCGAAGTAGCGCAGCTGCACCAGTTGTTCGCCAACGGTGAGATCGATTTCACCATGAGCATGAACGACGGCGAGGTCGATAACAAAATCGCCAACGGCTTGTTTCCAGCCAGCGCCAGCGCCTACACGCTAACCAGCGGTACCATCGCTAACAGCCATTACTTAGGCATCGTCGCGCGCGCAGCGCACAAGGCGGCGGCGATGGTCGTCATCAACGAACTGCAATCGCCGCAGGCACAGTATGAAAAGCAGCAGCCGGCGGTGTGGGGCGATGGGTCGGTGCTCGACGTGGCGCGTCTGCCGCCGCCCTGGCCGGCGCGCTTTGCCGCCATTACAGGCCGCGCCCATGCGCCGCCGCGCACGGAACTCGCGAGCCACGCGCTGGCCGAGCCGAGTGCCGAATTGATGATCCGACTGGAGCGAGATTTTCGTGCGCAGTTCCTCGGCGAATGAATCCGCGCCCAGCCGCGAGTAGCCGCGCCTGGCTGGCGCTGTTTCTACTCGCCTGCGGCGGCAGCGTCGCGCTGGCGCTAGGGTTGGCCCTCGCCCACAGCGTCGGTGTACTGAACTGGCCGCGCGCCGTCGCGCTCGACTACAGGGGCTGGCACGCACTGTTCGCCGGCCAGCGCTTCTGGCCGGCGCTGCTCTACAGTGTGAGTCTGACCGCCGTCACCCTGCTGCTGGCGCTAGGCATCGCGCTGGCCCTGCTGGCTGCACTGGGCACGCACTTGCGCAAGCCACTGCTGGGGCGCGTCTTGTTCCTGCCGCTCGCGGTGCCCGGGGTAGTGGCAGCGTTGATGGCCACGAGCCTGCTCGGTGACAGCGGCTGGTTGTCGCGCCTGGCCTATGGGCTCGGCTGGGTGACGACGCCGGCGCAATTTCCCGCACTGATTTTCGATCCCGCTGGACGCGGCATCGTGCTCACCCACCTGGCGATGATCACGCCACTGTTTGTATTGTTGTTCGAGCGCCTGGCCGAACATGCCCGCGTGCCGCTGCTAATGCGTCAGGCCGAAGCGCTGGGCGCCACACGCTGGCAGGCCTGGCGACGGATCGGCATACCGCTGCTGCTCAACCAGGCCCGCGCCGTCATCGCGGTCTATGGCGTGGCCTTGCTCGGCGCCTACGAATTACCGCTGCTGATCGGTGCGGCGCAACCGGCCATGGTCTCGGTCACTATCCAACGTGCGATCGGCGGTTACGATCTGGCGCAACGCCCCTTGGGTTACGCGATGGCGAGTCTTTATCTCATGTTGTTGGTCGCCGCTTGGGCAGTACTGGCGTGGCGCCCCGCACGTCGCGGTGTGCAAAGCTGATGCGCAGAGCCGCCACCAGCCTGCTCGCCAGTGCGCTGGCGCTGATCATCCTCCTGCCGTTTGCGTTGCTGCTGCTGCTCTCCTTCGCCCGCACCTGGCGCTATCCCGCGCTGTGGCCGCAGGCCTGGCAGAGCTCTCAATGGCTGCTGTTCAGCGACGACTGGCGCACCCTCGCCGCCACCGCCCTGCGCTCAATTGCACTCGCCGCCGTGGTCGCCGTGCTGGCGACCACGGCCGGCTTTTTCACCAGTCATGCCATCGCCCTGCAACGCCATGAACGCCCGTGGCTGGCGCTCGCGCTGCTGCCATTCGCCGTGCCACCGGTGGTCTACGCGCTGTGTCTGGGTCAAGGTTTCGCGTCGCTCAATCTCAGTGGACGTTACAGCGGCGTGGTGCTCGCGCAATGGCCCTTCGCCTATGCCTACGCGGTGCTGCTCTGTCATGGTTACTGGACGCGCCACACCCGCGCGTTGGGCGAACTTGCCCAGACCCTAGGCGCGCGGCCGGCCCAGATCGGCTGGCGAGTGCACCTGCCGCTCGCGCGCGGTCTGCTCGGCGTCTGCCTGTTCCAGACCGCCCTCATGTCGTGGTTCGATTTCGCGCTGGTGCGGGTGATAGGCGCGGGGCGCGTGCAGACCCTTACGCTGACGGTGTTCGATTATCTCGGCGCGGGCGATCTGCGCCAGGCCGCCGCCGCCGCCTTGCTCTTGATTGCACCGCCGGCCGTGGCGCTCGTGATCAATCCACGCCTGCTGTTGCCGGCGCCGCTGTGGCGACCTTCACAATGAACTGGGCCATGACTGCGCCAGCGACTTGCGCCTGGCTGAGCGTGCGCGGCCTCGCCAAACGTTATGCGGCAACGCCGGTGTTCGCCGCGCTGGCCATCAAGCCCGCCCTGCTGCTGACCGCGATCGGTTCAGCTCGCTCCCTTCGATTGCAACGCACACGACGCTCGAATTCGCTGAAATGGGCGGTTAAATTTCCTTGTATGCCGATCGACTTTCTCGCGATGCAGTGGCCCGCAGCACCTCGTCCGTTGAAATCTTCGAGTCGAACGACAACTATTTGTCGTTGCCTTGTTTCACAGTCCGATCGATTGATTGCGGCGCCTTCCATCAGCACCTGCATCTCAGGCGTCAAGTTGAGACGAATTCCGCGAGGTCTCCAGCATTGCGCAACATCTTGTTGACTTCTCCCGCGTGCGCTTCTTCCAAGACGATGAGTCGGCGCGCGAATTCTTCTAGATTGACGCTACGGTCGCGGACCAGGTCCAGCAGCTCGTGGTATTTCTGCAAGGCGGCGTTTTCGTGCTCCAGCGACTCCCGCAAGATATCGCCGATGTCATGTTTGTGCGTTTCCAGCAGCGGACCGATCCCCAGTGACGGATGTCCGCCGAGCGTGGTGATCAGCTCACCGACCTCTTGCGCGTGCGCCAGGGCCTCACTAGCTTCACTTCGAAGCCACGAAACGATGGGGATGCGGCCGTAGCCGAAGACCATGAACGAATAATGGGTATATCTGACTACGCCGGCCAGCTCCATCTCCAGGATCTGGTTTAGTTTGGCTGCCACCACACCTTGATCGAAGTTTTCTTTGTACATGATGGTTTCTCTTGTTGAGTGATCGTCGCATTTCCTTCTATTTGGAAAGTATAGCCAGGCGCCTGTCGGAAGGGTCGGCGCAACAATAGCGAGCGCAACGACATCGGCTTCCAGCTCTGCCCTGTGCCACCTAGCGTAGTCGAAATCCAGTCGGTGACGCTCGATGATCCTAACGCGCTGCTGCTCGGCGTGGGTAGCATGCCGTCCGGGTGCACCCGAACAACGCCATGATGCCGTCACCGGTGTACTGATTGACCGTGCCTTCGAGACGGTGCACGCCTTCGCTCAGGATCGCGAAGGAGCACTCGAAAATGTGATACCACTGTTCAGGATCGAGCTGCTCGGCGAGTTCCATTGAGCCTTTGGCATCCGCGAACAGCACCCTGACCTGCTTGCGTTCACCTGCGAACGCGGACTTCGATTGCAGGATGGGCAGCGCATTACGGCTCGACGCTGTTCATTCCAGCTGACTGAGAGCCGGATAATCCTCGGCGAGCAGGCCGCCGAGGCGGGTCTTGGTGTCGTGACCGTTGACGGTCTTCATGCGACCGAGGCTATTGCCCTTAGTCCATCGCGGTCAAGCAATCGCGACACCGCTCGCGATTCTCGTCATCGACGGGGCAAATCACGACCCGACGTACACGGGTGCGGATCTTGGCGAGTCGATCTGAAACCTGCCAGAATCGGTTCATGCGACCCGCCCAAGCACTCGCGGCGAAGCGCAGCACGATCCTTGCGTTGGCAGCGGCCCGCGTGGCGAGCCGCGTGCGCGTTTTCGGCTCGGTTGCGCGAGGACATGACCGCCAAGGAAGCGACTTGGACTTGTTGGTCGATTTGCCTGCAGGAACCTCGCTGCTGCACATCGTGGGCCTGCAACTCGACATCGAGGACGCGCTTGGGATCAAAGTCGACTTGTGCACTGAGCGCGAACTGCATCCGGACCTGAAACTCCGCATCCTGACGGAAGCACGCTCGCTATGAACGAGCGCGACGGACTCTTTACGGGCCACACCCGCGCGTTGAGCGAACTTGCCCAGACCCTAGGCGCGCGGCCGGCCCAGATCGAGTGGCGAGTGCACCTGCCGCTCGCGCGCGGTCTGCTGGGCGTCTGCCGGCGCCCCTATGGCGACTATCGCCGTGACTAGGCCATGACTAGGCCATGACTGCGCCAGCGACTTGCGCCTGGCTGAGCGTGCGCGGCCTCGCCAAACGTTATGCGGCAACGCCGGTGTTCGCCGCGC
>JANLSI010000560.1:0-2114 GCA_031362345.1 Pseudomonadota bacterium | reverse complement strand
CGGGCAGCGTTTGCGCCTTCAGATAGTCCTTACGCGAATCAGGGAGAACCTTGTCGAGCCTGGGCACCAACTTGCTGCAGCCGCTCAGAGCGACGGCCACCAATACGCACATAAGTGCGGTTCTAAACATAAACATAATTCCTCGTTTCAGGGCTGTCGGCGTCGCGTCGCTCAGGCGCGACAAGCAATTCCCGCATGACGCATCGCTTCGCGCACTACCGGCTGATACTGCGCTGACAACCACGTCAGCGGCAGGCGTATGCCGGCATCCAGTAGTCCCATGCGCTCCACCGCCCACTTCACCGGGATGGGGTTCGCTTCGACGAACAGGTCACGATGGAGGGGTTGGAGCTTGTCATCAATGGCCTGTGCTCCGACTGGGTCACCTCCAGCAGCCAAGACACATAAATCGTGCATGAGTTTCGGCGCGACATTCGCGGTGACGGAAATGACGCCATGTCCACCCTGGAGTATGAAGTTGCAGGCGCTGGCATCGTCACCGCTGAGCAACAGGAAATCCTTGCCACACTCTTCGCGAATAGCGCTCAGACGGGTCAAATCACCGGTAGCTTCCTTGATACCGACGATATTCGGCACGCGTGCCAGGCGCGCGACCGTCGCCGGTTGCAGGTCGCAGGCGGTGCGGCTCGGCACGTTATAAAGAATCTGCGGAATGTCGACTGCCTCGGCGACAGCCTTGTGGTGCAGATACAGGCCTTCCTGGGTCGGCTTGTTGTAATAGGGCGTGACCAGCAGACAGGCATCGACGCCCGCCGATTTGGCGTGGCGGGTGAGGCGTATCGCCTCATGGGTGGAGTTGGCACCGGTGCCGGCGATGACCGGTATGCGGCCTTTCACCCGCTCTACGACGCGCCGGACGATGGCGAGATGTTCTTCTTCATTCAAGGTCGGCGATTCACCAGTGGTGCCCACTGCGACGATGCCATCGGTGCCGTTTTCAATGTGAAACTCAACGAGGCGCGCGAGTGCGTGCTCATCGAGTGGCGTCTCGGCTTGAACCCCCGCGCGCATCGGGGTCACGAGCGCAACGATGCTGCCGGTGATAGTTCGCATGCGAAAATCCTTAAAAACAACCAGTTATGGTATCCATTGAGTAGGGCCAGGACAAGCTCGGTAATTTTCTTATGCGTCGGCCGCGCCATCATGCGCTAGCGCTTGCCCCATGCGCTAAGGAGCGTGCACAATTGCCGCCCCTGCTAGTTGCGCATACCAACCATACTACCCTCCTGAATGCAGAATCTCGTCGCCATCTCGGCCATGGGCGCCAACCGCGCCGGGCTGATCGAACCCATCGTTCGAGCTATCCGTGAGTGTGGTTGTGCCATCGCCGAAAGCCGCATGTCGGTGATGGGCGATCGCTTTGCGATGATGGTGCTGTTGTCCGGCACCTGGGACGCCATCGCCAAGATCGAAAATCTTCTGCCACGGCTGCAACAGGATCACGATATCACCATCACCTCGCAGCGCGCTTCAGCGCGCCCGCCGGCGCACAACCTCATGCCCTACGCGGTCGAGGTCATCGCCGTTGAGCAAGCCGGTATCGTGCACCAGATCGCGCAGTTCTTCGCGCGGCGCGACATCAATATCGAAGACATGTACTCCGGCAACTACGCCGCCGCCCACACCGGCACACCGATGTTCTCGTTGCACATGACCATCAGCATTCCGACCAATATTTCGATTGCCGGCATGCGCAGCGACTTCATGGACTTCTGCGACCAGCACAACCTCGACGCGATCATGGAGCCGGTCAAGTAATCACTTGATCCGTGCCGGAACGCCGCCCTCGCGAGAATTCCGATGTCCGACGCTTCCCGCACCTATGTGCTCGACACCAATGTCCTGATCCACGATCCGTCGGCCCTGTTCCGTTTCGCCGAACACCGTCTGTTCATTCCGATGGTCGTGCTCGAAGAGCTGGACGCCAGCAAGAAAGGCATGTCGGAAGTTGCGCGCAACGCCCGTCAGGCGAGTCGCTTTCTCGACCAGATCATCGGCGACGCCGATGCCAATGGGATCAGCGCCGGCCTACCACTCGAAAACTACACCAACGGCGGCACCGAGCCGCGCTCCAGTGGGCGGCTGTTCCTGCA
>JANLSI010000551.1:0-2428 GCA_031362345.1 Pseudomonadota bacterium | reverse complement strand
CAAGGAGCCTGCCATGACCTACGAATTCATCACCGTCAGCAAACAAGAGCACGTTACCCGCATCACCCTCAATCGGCCCGCCGTCATGAACGCCATCAACCAGCAGATGCATGACGAACTGCAGGTGGCCTTCGACGATTTCGCCAACGATGACGCACAGTATCTGGGTGTCATCGCCGGCGCTGGCGAACGCGCTTTCTCGGCCGGCAGCGATCTGAAATCGATCGCCAAACAGGGCAAGCCCCATGTCTATCCACGCAGTGGTTATGCGGGCCTCATCGAGCGCTACGATTTGACCAAACCCTTGATCGCAGCCGTGGATGGCGTGGCGGTGGGCGGTGGTTTCGAAGTGGCGTTGGCCTGCGACATTCTGCTCGCCACGCGCCGTTCCCGTTTCGGCCTGCCCGAACCGCTGGTCGGCGCCGTGGCGCTGGGTGGCGGCATGCACCGCCTCGCCCGTCAGATCGGACTCAAAGCCGCGATGGGCATGATTCTGACCGGCGACATCCTCGGCGCCGAGGAAGGCTATCGCATGGGCTTCATTACCCAGCTCGTCGACCACAGTGAACTCGATGATGCCGTCGATTCCTGGTGCCAACGCATCCTGCGCTGCGCACCGCTCGCCACCCGTGCCTCCAAGCAGACCGTGATGCGCGGTCTCGATGAATCGAGCCTGGCCCAGGCGATGGCAAAACAGCCAACCTATCCGGCCTTCAAGGCGTGGTATGAATGCAGCGACAGGATCGAAGGTGCGGCGGCGTTTGCCGAGAAGCGGCCACCGCAGTGGAAGGGCCGCTGACGTCACTCCGTTGTAGGTGCGATTTCAATCGCACCTTCGTTCCAGGGCACAGGCCGGTGGCGCGCCCATTGCGCCGACGTCATCGAGACGTGGCTTTTGTTCCTTGCCGGCGTGAACGCCTGACCTTATAGCGCAGCCAGACCAGATCGCTAGTCAGCACTTCGCTTGAGATCAGTTTGAGACGCCGCACGCCTTCGACGCCGGAGACGCAATCGACCAGGCTCGGCACGCCGATCCCACCATCGAGGTAGGGCGCGATAACGATGCTCAGTTCGTCGATCGCATCGGCTGCGGCAAACCTGCCGTTGATGGTACCGCCACCTTCGAGCAGCAGACGCTTGATGCCAAACAGGCTGCGTAGCTTGCCGAGCATCAGCGGCACGTCGATGTGCTTGCGCCCGCCGAACAGGTAGGACACGCCACGTTTACGCAGGAAGGACAGGTAGTCGTCCGGCACTGATTCGCTCAGCACGGTGATGGCGTGCTCGCCGTCGACGGCGTTGACGTTCCAATTCAGCTTGCCGCTGGGGTCTATGCAAATGGCGTAGGTAGCGGGTGTGTGAGGAGCGACGTAGTCGGTGCGCGGCATCGGCGTTGCGAGCTTATGCCGCGCTATGCGCGAGTTGCCGGCATAGGGTGCCATGGAGATCCGACCGATAATCCAGGCGTCGCCTTTGAGCGCGCGATGGATGCGTTCATAGGCATCGTAGCCGCTCTTGGCCATCTGCCAGCGGCGCGTGACGATGCGACCGTCGAGCGACGGAATCATGTGGCATATGACATAGGGTTTCTTCATGGCGATGGCGCGCCCCTGCATGATGATTAGGCGCACGATGCTATCACCGGCAGCCCATGTGCCCATGCGCGGACGTAGCGGTCGACTACTCCTTCAAGCGCGCCTCCTGGGCGCGATGGAAGCCGTGACAGGTCACACAGGTCGAGGCGAGCTTGCCTTCGTCAGCGTCACCACTGCCATGGCAGCTGCGGCAATTGGCAATGCCAGGCAGCATGACATCGGCGCTGGTGTCAGAGGTCTTGGCTTCGAGGTGGCAATCGGTACACGCCTGGGTGTCGTGCTGCTTGTGGCTGAAGTTGGCCGCCGGCAGCCAGGCCCGGGGTATGCGCACCGGATCAATGTGCCAGGCATCGGCGCCGCTGCCCGTGCCGCTCGGCTGCACAGTGTGGCATTTACCGCAGGTCGTATAGGCCAGCATTTCAGCGGTGGTCATTTCGGCATTGCGAGCGGCCCAGGACAGCGCGTCCTGCTGCTCGGCTGTGCTCAGCGGCTGACCGGGAAAACGCCGCGTCTGCACGCCGTTCGGCGCGAACGCATTGGGGTAACCGCCGCGCAAGGCCCAGGCCTGGAAATAATCGCCGACCGCGCTGACCGCCGCTTTTAGATCACCGTGCGGTACTTCGCGCACTACGTCACCGGGAATATTCAGCTGGTGACATTCGTGGCAGTTCTTCGCGAAACTCACCGGCGCCATACGACCCCCACCGGGCTCGGCCTGATGGCAATCGGCGCAGGCCAGCTTGAGCGTGCCGCGTGACGGGCTCTCGATGCCGGCCGGCGTAAGATGCGCCTTGTGCGAGAACTCGATACCGGGCGTCTCGCGCAAGACCTTG
>JANLSI010000542.1:0-5938 GCA_031362345.1 Pseudomonadota bacterium | reverse complement strand
TCCCATTCGGACACCTGAGCCGCCGGTGCTCCGGGCCCGGCCGAGGCGTTGGGGAAGGCGAATGCGACCAGCAGGAGAAAAACCACCCGCCGGCTGCGACACATCGCGGCGCTTCGGTAGTCGTAGTTCATATCGCGCACCGCCCGAATTCTGCCGGGTGTATCGATCATATTTCGCCCCATAGCGGCTGGTCCTCAGTCCTGTTCATGGCGGTTGGCTCGTCGGGACGTCCGCGTTTATCTCACGAGACGGCCGTCTTCCACGCTCACTACACGATCCGCGAGTTCCATAATCCGAAAGTCGTGGGTCGAAAAGATAAACGTGGTCTTCTGCGCTTCGTTAATTTGCTTCATGAGCAGCAGAATGCTTTCGCCGGTTTTAGAGTCAAGATTGGCCGTTGGTTCGTCGGCGAGAATTATGCTCGGTCCGCCGGCCAAGGCCCGGGCGATGGCGACACGTTGCCGCTGGCCGCCGCTCAACTCGTTGGGGCGATGCTTGGCTTTTTCACTGAGTCCGACCATATTGAGGTAATGATCGACGCGATTGCGACGATCGGTGCGCGAGATATCTGTCCGCTGGAGCATCGGGTATTCGACGTTCTCCCACGCTGACAACACCGGCAGGAGGTTGAACGTCTGGAATACGAATCCCAGGGTCCGGGCCCGGAGATCGGCCAACTCGTCGGGCGATTTTCTACTGACCAGTTCGTCATGGATGAGGATATCACCGCGGGTTGGGGTGTCGATGCAGCCGATCAGGTTGAGGAGGGTAGTCTTGCCGCTGCCCGAGGGGCCGGCAATGGCCAGAAAACGACCAGCGGCAATGATCAACGAAATGTCGTCCAATGCTTGGACTATCTGATTGCCCAGCCGATAATCCTTTGAAACATGCTCAACGCGTACGATCGACATAGGGTAGCAGCCGGTAGAAGGTGGTACCTCGCCGCCCGCAAAGCGTGTGCACGACGGCCCGCAGAGCGGTGGATTACTCTAAGAAGTCATCTTAATCAACGCCACTATATTATTAATATAACTGCGCATTTTGTCGGAGTATAACATGGCGATCCAGCCGCAGCGACCCGTTGCCTGGGCCTGGTTACCCCCCAACATGTAAGGCGACGCCGGGGGTCCTAGGCTGGGGTCCGCAACAAAATTCGCGATTAGGAATAGATCCATGCTGCAGCGCTCTGTCAGTCACGTCACGATAGCGGCATTGTGCCTGGTCATGTCTGTCGCAAGCCTGGCGGCGCCCGGGCTCGACGCTCAGAAAATCGTCGAGCGAGCCGACGACATCCGCTTTCCCCGCAAGTCGTTTCAGGTCGCGGTCAAGGTCACCACGACATCAGACGGCAAGGTCTCCGAAGTGCACGAGTATCAGGTGCTTCAGAAGGGGCGCGACAGCACCATCGTTCGTACCACGGCTCCCGCCACCGAGAAGGGCCACGTGATGCTCCTGAAGGGGCCCGATCTATGGCTCTTTCTGCCATCGGTGTCACAGCCCGTTCGCCTGCCACTATCCCAGCGCCTGAGCGGCCAGGTGGCCAATGGCGACCTGGCGCGCGCAAACTTTACCGGGGACTACATTGCCACGTTCGTTCGCACCGAGGGGCTGGACAACCGCCAGATGAATGTTCTGGAACTGCGCGCGGCGGGTAAATACGTAACCTACGCCCGAGTACTCTACTGGGTCGATGCAATAAGCGGACGTCCCGCCAAGGCGGAGTTCTACACCCTATCCAACCGCTTGATGAAAGTCGGCACCTACGAGGACTACAAACTGCTGGGCGGCGGCCAGCGACCCACACGTCTGGTACTGAAGGATCCGCTGCGGGCAGGCGAAACGTCCGTACTGGAGTACAGCGGGCTCAAGCTGCGTGAGCTGCCCGACAAATTCTTCACCAAGGATTTTCTGCGTAAATTGGATTGACGAGCGCGGCGACGGACTGCCAACGCGAGACATGGTGCGCGGGCGCCCGGCGGCGAAGTGCGGTCGCGGCCAGAGGTAAGTACGGCTACTGGAGCTCGTTCCGGCGCGGGCCTTCAGATGTTCTCGCGTAGCGCGTCGGTAATCGGCTTTCGCGTCGGCCCGATACCGCTCAGCAGCGCCGAGACTATCGTCGCTACGATTCCGACCAGGAACGCCTCCACGCAAACGAGCGGCACGACCCTAATGTATGCGGTATAGCCCGCATTGGCATTGGGTGGGGGAGGCATCGGAATCCCAAATTTCGAAATCGACAGGGCCACGACAATCCCAAACAACACCCCCAGAGTGGCGCCAGTAAGGCCGAGCAGACCGTTCTCGACCAGCAGTTGTACATAGACCTGGCGAGAGGTGTTTCCCATCGCGCGCATCGTTCCGAACTCGCCAACGCGTTCATTCGCGGTCATAGCTACACTGTTGGCGACACTGAGCAGCACGATGATCAGGATGATCAACTGCAGCACGCCGAACTGACTTTTATACAAATCCACCGTCTTTGGATAGAAGTCGTCGAGGTCTAACCAGGTCTTGAAATCGAAGCTCTTCGGCGCAAGGCTGAGCTTGAGATATTCTGCAACGCCCGCTACAGCAGCCACGTCCGACAGTGAAAAGACGAAACTGTGAACCGCTGCAGAGTCGATCAGCGATTGTGCAGTCGCCAGAGGAATGCGTACGGTGCGGGCGTCGAATTCCTTGGAAAACGACCGAAATATCCCCACCACGCCAAGTTCGAGTGAATTCATCGCACCACTGGTCGTGCTGCCGACGACGGTGACAACATCGCCGGGCTTGAGGTTCAGTGCAGTGGCCACCCCCTCACCGAGCATGACGCCCATGTCGTCCTTGCCGGTCAGCGCCCGGCCGTCGATGATCGTGATGAAACTGCTGAGCGCGACCTCCTTGTCGGCTTCCACGCCTTCGACCATCACCGCGCGATCGGTTTTGCCGTTATTGACAAGCCCCATGACACTGACACGCTGGAGCACGTCGACGACCGATGGAATTTCCATGAACCGTTTGTAAAGCCTTTGCGGATCCGTAATTAGATAGGCGTAGGGATCTCTGCGGCCGAATTCGAAGTATCCAGCCTTGAACACCTGCAGGTAACCTAGGCGCGACTTGATGGTCGCGTCGCGCAGTTGTGTGAATACGTCCTCGACAAAGCCCCCGGCGACGATCAGGGCCGCTACGCCGAACACGATCGAACCCATCGTGATCAGGTTGCGCACTTTCTGCCGGAACAAATTGCGAAATGCGAGCCTGATCATACTGTGCGCGCCGACCGAATAAAGTCGATCCGGTCGACCCGGCAGCGCGAGGCGCCGGCTGCTGCGGGACAATGTGCGGCGCGGTCAACGCGCATGGCGCAGTGCATCCACGATATTCAGGCGCGCGGCCTTGCGCGCCGGATAGATACTCGCGGCAATCGTCGCGCCCAAGCCCAGGCACAGGCCGACGGCGGCGATCGACCAGGTGACCATGATCTGACCCTGTACAGGGAAGTCCATGCCCGGTGCGGGCGGCATCGGAATCCCGATTTCGGAAATCAACTTCGCCAGCAGCCATCCCAGCAATGCGCCGCCGCCCGCGCCGATACAGCCTAGCAGCACGCCTTCGCAGACGAACAAGCGCAGGATCTTACGCTGGCGCTGACCGATCGCGAGCAGGGTGCCGATTTCGCCAGTGCGCTCGATAACATTCATGAGGAAGGTGTTTGAAATGCTGACGACGATGATGAAGGCGATCACTAACCACACGACGTTGATCTGGGACGAGAACAGCTTGGCGGACTTGTTGTAGAAATCGGCGAGGTCCGACCAGGGAACGAACTCAACGTCAGCTTCGAGGCGGAATCGACTGCGCAGGTCTGCAAGCACTGCTTCGGTCATCCCCGTGTCCTGGAGCAGCATCACCCAGCGGTGGGCGCCCGTGACGCGCAATAATTCATGCACCCGATCGATTGGCAAGCGCAGGAAGACATCGTCGTAGGCTTGGCTGGAGGTCTGGAAAATTCCGATGACGGTTGCTTCGATGCCGTTGGTGCCACCACCACTCGGTGTCGCGAGCACCACCACTTTCTGGCCGGGTACGACGTTCAAATTCTTCGCCAGACCTTTGCCGATAATGATGCCCGGTGGTGCATTCGCCGTCAGACCCGTGCCCTCGATAATGCGCAGACTCGCCGAGACTTTTTCCTCGCGCGCCGGGTCTACGCCTTCACCCAGGAAGGACACTGAAACATCACCAAAACTGATCAAGCCGGAAAATGCCAGGCGCGGTGCGACCGCCACCACGCCAGGAACCTGCTCGATTTGCTGAACCACGGCAGCCTTGTCTGCCATGAGATAGGAGAACGGGTCGGATTCTCCGAGTTTGAAGTAGGCTTTCTTGACCATTTGAATGTGGCCAAGGTGGGCAAGAATCGTGTTCTCGCGCAGGAACCACTTGCTCCATTCGATGAAGCCGCCGGCCAGCAGCATGGCGACGACGCCGAGACCGATGGCAAGCAATCCCATGGCGCTCCGACGGCGATGACGGACGACGTTCCGCGCTGCGAGCAGGACTTCGTCAGCCGACGGAATGAAATCTCGCGGCCAGCGCGAGGCGGTGGCGGGGCCTTCGCGGTTCAGAGGTGGCGCAACCTGCCATTCGGCGCGCTCGGCGGCGGCCCGCAATTCGTCCCGCTGGAACTGTCCGGTCGTCAGAAGACGCCGGTCGATGTCGTCGTCTTCGGCTGCGCCGTACCGCTGATCCTCCGCCGCTTCCGCTTCTTCCGGCGACTTGCCCGATTTCAGCGCGCGGGACATCGTCAAGCCCATCAGCACGTCCCGTGGAATCACCATGCGATCGCCGATGACTTGAACGAACGGAAGCTGGTGGCCGAGCGGGACGACAACGCCGGGCGGTCGCTCCTCTTGAGAAACCACCGCATTGAACAGGTAGCGACACTTGACGCAACGAACCATGCCCATCGAACTGCGCAGGGACTCCTGCGATATGCGATATACGGTCTGACAGGCGGGCGTGGGGCACCGGGTGAACATAGAGCGGCGGCCGGTTATCGCGTTAACCCCTGCAGTCTATTGCATATACAGCCACAGACGAAGCATATTGTTCCACGCAATGCGTGGATTATCGGTGACCTACGCGAACGATTTTTCGGCGAAGTAGTGATCGCGATAGGAGCGTTGGACCGGTGATAGATTTTGATTACAAGACTGCTTTCGGCCGCAACATTGGCTGGGTTACCCCGGACGAACAGGCCATACTCCGACACAGCCGTGTCGCGATTGGCGGCCTGGGTGGGGTCGGCGGCGTGCACGCAATGACACTCGCACGGCTCGGTGTGGCGCAGTTTACGATTGCGGACTTCGATACTTTTTCGCTGGCCAACGTCAATCGCCAGGCTGGCGCCTTCATGAGCACCGTCGGCAAGAAGAAAGCCGACGTCATCGCCGCCATGGTGCGCGACATCAACCCCGAGGCCGACGTCCGCGTGCTACCCGAGGGGGTGAATGAACAGAACATCGACGCGTTCCTCGATGGGGTCGACGTGTACGTCGACGGGATCGATTTTTTTGCGGTCGGCGCCCGGCGATTGATCTTTCGCGCCGCCGGCGAACGTGGAATCCCGGCGGTCACGGCCGCACCCCTCGGCATGGGCGCCGCGGTCCTGTGTTTCCTCCCTGGGGGCATGTCGTTCGAAGAATATTTTCGCCTCGACGGGCAGACCGAGTTCGAGCAACTGCTGCGCTTCCTGCTCGGCCTGTCGCCGAGCATGCTGCAGCGTACCTATCTGGTCTATCCTGGCGCGGTGGATTTCGCGGCGAAGCAGGGGCCAAGCATGCCGATGGCCTGTGAAATCTGTGCGGGCATCGCCGGGGCCCAGGTATTGAAAATCCTGCTCAAGCGGGGCGACGTGCTGGCTGCGCCCCGCGGGATGCAATTCGACGCC
>JANLSI010000541.1:0-3203 GCA_031362345.1 Pseudomonadota bacterium | reverse complement strand
ACCGGGCTTCGTCAGCATCAACGATGCTTTCCACGTAGCTCACGTTACGCGCGCTGTGGCCGAAACGAGACGATCGCCGCAAGCCGCTAACTCGCGCCGGTTTCCAGCGCCTGTAGCAGTTCGCGACGACGCTCAAGGCGCGAGTCGAACAGGAACTCCTGGGCGAGGGTTTTGGCGTGGCGCACGTCGGTGTGGGTGACAATGTGCTTGATCTCCAGCAACGCCGCCGGGTGAACGCTGAACTCCGTCAGCCCGAGGCCGAGCAATAGACGCGTATAGCGGGTGTCGCCCGCCATTTCGCCGCACATCGCGACCGGGATGCCAGCGGCGCGGCCAGCTTCTATGGTGGTCGATACCAAGCGCAGCACGCCCGGGTTGAGCGGGTCGTAGAGGTAGCTCACTTCATTGTTCACGCGGTCGATCGCAACCGCGTATTGAATCAGATCGTTCGTGCCTATCGACAGGAAGTCGAGTTCCTTGGCGAAGACGTCGGCGCAGATGGCGGCAGCGGGCACTTCAATCATCCCGCCGATCGGCATATTGGGATCGAAAGCAATACCGCGTCGCGTGAACTCGTTACGTATGGTGCCGACAATGTCCATGACCTGATGCACTTCGTCGACGCTGGATAACATCGGGATCATCATGCGTACCGGGCCGAAGGCCGAGACGCGAATAATGGCGCGCAGCTGTGGCCAGAACAGCGCGGGTTCGCGCAGACACAAACGGATCGCGCGCAGCCCGAGAGCGGGATTGGCCGCAAACGGAATATTCGCGACGCCGGCGTCCGGCATCTTGTCGGCGCCTAGATCGGCAGTACGGATAGTGAACGGCAGGCCGCCCAAGGCGTCGATCATCTGCCGATAGGTGTTGAAGTGTTCATCTTCATCGGGGTAGGAGACCCGATTGAGGAACAGGAACTCGGTGCGGTACAGGCCCACGCCGTCGGCGCCCACTTCGCGCACGCTCTTGAAGTCGTCTACCAACTCGACATTAGCGTAGAGGTGGATGACCTGCCCGTCGAGCGTGATGGTTGGCGCGTCGCGCAAACCCTGCAGGCTCGCGACATAGCTTAACCGCTCGGCCTGGCGCGCGCGGTATTGTGCGAGGATGCGCTCATCGGCTCCCCCCAGCACGATGCCATCGTCGCCGTCGACGATGATGATTTCTTCTTCCTGAATGTAACGCCGCGCGTGGTGCAAACCGGCCACACCGGGGATGCCGAGGCTACGCGCCAGAATCGCGGTATGAGAAGTTGGTCCACCGAATTCGGTGACAAAGCCCGCCACGCCGTGATGCTGCAGCAATACTAGATCCGTCGGCGCCAGATCGCGCGCGATAATGATCATGCCCTTCAGCTTCTGGTCGGGCAGCTCGTGGCCCAGCGGCGGGTGGCGCAGCAGATTGCGGAAGATGCGATCAACGACGTGGTCGACGTCATCCTTGCGGGTCCGCAAGTAGGGGTCTTCCATCTCCTCGAACACCGCGATCAGGCTGTCGCGCTGGAGCTTGACCGCCCATTCGGCATTGACCCGGTTGTCGTGGATGATGCGCGCCGGCTCGTCGTTGAAGGCCGCGTCGTCAAGCATCAGCATGTGGGTGTCGATGAAAGCGACAATCTCGGCCGGCGTACCGGACGGGATATGGGCGCGGATCTCGCGCAAGTGATGTTTGGCCAAGGCCACCGCGCTATGCAGGCGCTCGACCTCACCCGCGATCTCATTTTCCTCAAGATGGTATTCGGCAATGTCGAGCTGATTGCGCTCGACGATGTGCACGCGGCCGATGGCGATACCGCGCGATACCGCCACCCCGTGCAGCGAAAAACTCACGACGGTTCTCCGAACTTGTCGGCAATCAGCGCCGTCAGTGCATCGAGTGCTTGCTGCTCATCGGCGCCGGTCGTGCAGATTTCGATTTCGGCACCCTGCGCCGCAGCCAGCATCATGACGCCCATGATGCTTTTGCCGTTGACCTTCTTGCCCCCCTTACTGATCGCGACATCGCAGCCGTAGTGGGCCGCAGTCTGGACGAACTTGGCAGCCGCGCGGGCGTGCAGACCGAGCCGGTTGACGATGGTCAGATTGGCGGTGGGCATGGACGACTATCCTCGTAGCGGCCTTCACAGGTCGCGATGGCTGATGGCGGCGCGTTTACCCCGCGTGGCGAACTCACGCGCCATGCGTTCGGCCATGTACACCGAGCGATGGCGACCACCGGTGCAACCGAAGGCTATGGTGAGATAAGTGCGGTTGACTTCCTCGAACTGCTCCACCCAGGTTTCGAGAAAGCGGCCGATATCCGCCGCCAGACGCTGCACCATGGCTGCGCTATCGAGGTAGTCACGGACCGGCCGATCGCGGCCGGACAAATCGCGCAACTGCACGTCCCAATAGGGGTTCGGCAGACAGCGCACGTCAAATACAAAATCGGCGTCGCTCGGCACACCGTGCTTGAAACCGAAGGACTGGAACTGCAACGCCAGCCCGCCCGATGGGCGCTTGGTGATCAATTCACGGATCATTGCACGGAATTCGTGGACGTTGGTGTGCGTGGTGTCGATACGAATATCGGCGCGGGTCGCCAGCGGGTCGAGCAGGCCGCGCTCAAGCGCGATGGCATCGGCTAGTGGTCGCGCGTCGGACGACAGCGGATGTTTGCGGCGGGTCTCGCTGAAGCGCCGTAACAGCGTCTCGTCGCTGGCATCGACGAAAATCAGTTCGGCCTTGGCGGTCTCAGCTGTCAGGGTGTCGAGCACCGCAGGCAGCGAGGCCAACGCGTCGGGCTGATTGCGCGCATCGATGCCGACCGCAACCTTGTCGAAATGCGCTTGATGTTGCTCAGCAATGAAATGTGCGAAGTTCGGCAAGATGCCAACCGGCAGGTTGTCGACGCAGTAAAAGCCGGCGTCTTCCAGCGCATGCAGCGCGATCGACTTACCGGCACCCGACAACCCGGAAACGATCAGGAAACGCCGACCGTCACTCATGCGGCGCGCCGGCGGCCGTGGCAGGCGAAATGGCTCATTGAAGTCACGCTCAACCGCGGTGGTTGGTGACTTTTTCCTTGTGCTTTTTAATCTGCCGGTCAAGTTTGTCGGCCAGCGAATCGATAGCGGCGTACATGTCATCGTCTTCGCTGTGCGCGTGGATATCGTTGCCGGCGACATGGATAGTGGCTTCGGCCATCTGCCGCTGCTTCTC
>JANLSI010000537.1:0-2035 GCA_031362345.1 Pseudomonadota bacterium | reverse complement strand
CAAGGACCGTATTCCGATCTACGTCTCGGCCAGCGGCCCCAAGGTCGCGCAACTGGCCGGCAAAGTCGCCGACGGCGTGATCCTGTTCGGCGCAGTGCATCCCGATCTGGTCAAGTGGATGGTCAGTAACGTACGCCAAGGTGCCGAAGCGGCGGGCCGCGACCCCGACAAGATCTACGTGCTGTCGATGACAGCTTTCTATATGACCGACTCCGACGAGCAGATCGAAACCCGTGCTGTGCGCGAAGCGGTCGGCCCGATGGTGGCTTCCAGCAGCAATATCTTCGCCCTGTCGTGCAACCAGGATCCGAGCGCCATGCCGGGCTCGCTGCGCGATGAGTTGATGGGCTTTGCCGATGTCTATCGCGAGCCGAACGCGCCGATCGAGACCCGTCATCTCAAGATGTACGAAGGTTACCTGCAGCATCTCAAGGACGAGCACGAGGTCTTGATGACCAAAAAAATCATCCAGGCCACGACCTTGACCGGCACCAAGGCCGAAGTGCTGGGAATGATCGAGGCGATGCGCGATGCCGGTGTGCATCAGGTTGCGATCCAGCCCATCCGTCCGACCCGCGAAGTAGTCGATCAGATCGCGACTGATATCATGCCGCGCTTCAAGTGAGGCGCGACTAGGCGCTCTGCATCACAGGCCCTGTGGGTCCGACTTTAGTCGGACATTCAGACACCGCCACTTCGCCTCACGCTCGGTAATGAAAGCTGCCGAACAGATGCCGGCGCTGTTGCTCGCTCGCATCCGTGCCATAGGTCTTCTTGAGTTTCGCAGCATCGGTCAGGCTCAGCGCTTCGCGAGTGATGCGGCCGTCGTTACCCCGCAGCGGAAAGGCATGGGAATTGGCCAGCGTCCAGCCACCATGCGGCTCTTTCGCTGGCGACTGTGATGCAAGGGCCTTATCCGCTGCGGGTAAGGCGCCGGGGTCGAGATCAGGTTTTACCAAGCGCTTCAAGACGACATTAGCTGCAGCAAAGGCCGCGCCCAGAGGCCCGCCGAATAAAGCACCACCCGCGATGCGTATGGCCGGCGCCGCCACGTCGCCGGTCAACTTACGGTAGATATTGCCGATCACCGGGATGTGTTGCAGCGGATTGATCAGGTCCAACACGTCACGAAAGTTGAAGCCGTCGTCACCAAACAGCTTAATGCCGCCCAGCGACCAGGGCGTGCTTGGGGCTGGAGACGCGGTTTTGACAACGGCCAGGGGTTCGTGATTCAAGCGTGCTGCTCTGTGGGTGACGGGCAACCGAGAGAGTGCAATTGCTGTGCCGGTGGTGGGCCTATGAGTGTCCTGCTGAGACTGGGGTCAACATAAGGACGGCATTTGCCGGGATGTGGCAACCGTGTGCCGCGCGCGTGGCACACGGTTGCCGCACCCGCTTCAGCGCAGATAATCGACCAGCGCCTCATCAACGCCCTGTGCCCCAGCAGGCAAAGCGGGTTAAGCTTTTTGCCATGCCCCACTATCACCCCGCCAAGACCGACTTCCTCGCGCCCGAAGTGCGGCGCGACCCCTACCCTTATCTGGCCTATCTGCGCCACGAAGCGCCGGTGCACTGGATGCCAGCCTTGAATGCCTTTCTGGTCACGCGCTACGACGACGTGGCCGACATCCTGCGCGATCCGGGAACCTTCTCCTCCATTGCCATGCGCCGTCAGGCACCAGGCCGCGACCCGCACGATCGCAGCGGCAACAGCGTCATCACTAGCGATCCGCCCGAGCACAGCCGGCTGCGCAGAATTCTGCAGGATGAGTTCCGCATGCGGCCGCTGCGTGAACTAGAGCCACGCGTGCGCACGCTGGTCGCCGATCTCAGTATCGAACTCCAGGGGCGCGGTTCGTTCGATCTGGTGCGCGATTTCACCATCCCGTTGCCGGTGACGGTGATTGCCGAATTGCTCGATATCGAGAAATCACGCCAAGCTGACTTCAAGCACTGGTCCGACTGCCTGATCAAATTACTCAACGATCGCGAAGGCCCCGAATGGCAGCGCGCTCGCGAAGGCGTCTTCGACCTC
>JANLSI010000517.1:0-7236 GCA_031362345.1 Pseudomonadota bacterium | reverse complement strand
CGGATCGGCTGCCCAGTAATCTTCGCCATCGTAGAGCACCGTGCCGGCCGCCGGTCGCAGCAGGCCGATCATCTGCCGCAGCAGCGTGCTCTTGCCGCAGCCGCTGCCACCCATGATGACGAAGATGTCACCGCGGTTGATGGTGAAATTCAGATCGTGCGCTATGACGTAGTCACCATAAGCCATGGTCAGGTTGCGGATCTCAATGTGAGGCACCGCCGTCATCTCATATCCCCAGCTTCTGGAAGAAGATGGTCAGCACCGAGGCTGCAATAGTGATGAGCAGGATGCCGAGCACCACCGCCGAGGTGGTCGATTCGCCGACTGCTTGGGCGCTGCGCCCGCATTGCATGCCGCGCAGGCAGCCGGCGAAACCAACCAGTGCGCCATAGACCGTGCCCTTAATCAGACCGACTGCGAAATGCTTGAGCTCAAGTGCCGAGAGGGTTTCGTTGTAGTACTCGTAGACCCCGACATCGAACACCAGCACGGCGATGGTCATGCCGGCGAGGATGCCGACGATGCCGGCGTAGAGGGTCAGAATCGGCACCATCAGGATCAAGGCCAACATGCGTGGCAACACCAGATAGTCGATGGGTGACACGCCGAGGGTGCGTAGCGCATCGATCTCTTCGTTGACCTGCATGGTGCCGATCTGGGCGGCATAGGCCGCGCCAGTGCGGCCGGCGAGAATGATGCCGGTCATGAGCGCCGCCACTTCGCGCACCACGCCGATGCCGACCAGATCGGCGATGTAGATGCTGGCGCCAAACAAAGCCAACTGCACCGCGCCCATATAGGCGAGGATGGTGCCGACCAGAAAGCTGATCAAGGACACGATGGGCAGCGCGCGCGGCCCGACTTCTTCGATGAGATAGGCGAAGTCGCTGCGCCGATAACGGGCGCGACCGCTGACGAAGCGCGCGAAGGACAACAGTATCTCGCCGGCGAATTCGACCATCGCAGGCCAGTCGCGCCAGGCTTCCAGCGCCGCTAGACCGACACTGGCAAGCAGACCGGGTGCGGTTTTTACCGCGCGCGGCGGCGGCGGCGGCACGGCGAACACCAGCGCGAGCATGCGGCGCAGACCTTCGGGCAGGGCACTGTCCTCGATCTCGACCTTGCGCGCACGGCAATCACGCGTGAGTGCGGCCAGAAAATTCACCGCGCTGGAATCCCAGCTCGTGAGCTCCCGCGCGCCAACGTGCACGCGCCGCGCCGCTTCGAGCTGTGCGCTGAGCAGTCCATAGCGCGGCACCGTGCCGCGCAGGGTCCACTGCCCGCTTAACCACACGCAGGGTTCCTCGGCGCTGCCATCAATGGTGAGCTGCGCGCGCCAGGCTGGTGGAAGATCGTCGAAGTTCATGGTCGGGGCGATTATAGAGCGGCGAAGGGCGGAAACACGCCGCGCACTCGTCTGTGGGTCCGAATTCATTCGGACATTTCTTGCAGAGCCTAGCGCGAAGTCGTGCCTTTTAATGTCCGACTGAAGTCGGACCCACAGGCAAGCGACTCAAAACAACGGGTTCAAGGGCTTCATGCCCAGCATCACGCGTCCGACATCTTCCATCACATGGGCCTGCAGCTGCAGGTGATGACGCGCGACATTGATATCGCGCACGGCGCGGTCGAGGGCCGGCGTGAAAACGCCGGCGGTGCCGCCCAATTCCTGAATGACATTGACGGCACACAGTGCCGAGCGCGCCGCGAACACCACGGCGAGGCGCGACCGCGCGACCGCATCGATGGCAAGTGGGCGATCAGCACAGACCGTGTCCCAGACGCGCGCTACCTCACGATACAGATAGGCGCGGCCGCCCTCGATAGCGGCTTCGGCCTCGGCCAGGCCGGCCTGCACACGGGGTTCCTCGCGCGCGGGGCGTGCACCGGCAAAGGGCGTGCGGTCGAGCAGCGGCAACAGGGCATCCATCGCGCCGCGCGCCATGCCGCACACCACGGCGGCCTTGCTCATGGCGAGGCGCAAGCCCAGTGGCACACGCCAGGCGGGCGCGTCGTCCAGTGGCGCATCGCGCAGGGCAAAGCCGTGGGCACTGGGCACGAAGACCTCGGCCAGTTCAAAATCGTCACTGGCGGTGCCCTTCAAGCCGCTGGTGTGCCAGGTGTCGATCAAACGCGCTTCGTTGCTGCGCACGAACAGCACACGCAGTTCCGCCACGCCGTCGGCGTTGACACGCGCTAGGTCGCCATCGTGCACCACACACAGGGCGCCCAACCAATCGGAATGTCGGCAACCACTCGCGAAGCGCCAGCGTCCGCTGACACGGTGACCGTCAGCACTCGCTACTGCACGACCCTTGCCAACGGCCGTGAAAGCCACCACCGCCGGCGGGCCGCTACCCAACATGGCGCGGATCACGGCCGGCGCCAGCCATGCGTTGATGCAGGCGCTCGATTCCGAGGCGACCATCGCGCACCAGCCACTGGAGGCATCGCCCCGCGACAATTCTTCTATCACTTCGAGGTAGGTCAGCGGATCGGCCGCAGCGCCGCCATACTCGCTGCCAAGCTGCAGATGAAACGCACTCATCGCTATCAAGTCGGCGTGAATTTCTGCACCGAGTCGGCGTTCGCTTTCGATGCGCGCAGCGGCCTGCAGCAAGCGCGGTCGCAGGCGCTGCGCGGTGGCCAGCAATGTATTCGGCGCGGTCATGAAGGCGGTCCTGCGAAGCGGCGCGGAGGCGGCAGTATAGGGCCTGGTGCGGCGCTGAAGGGCGTCTCCCGTCGCGCTATCATGCCGGCTCATCAACGGGGGGCGTGATGATGACTGAAGGCATCGATGCAGCAAAGGTGAGCAGCTGGCTGGCGGCCCATGTGCCGGCGCTCACGCCGCCGCTAGCCTATGAGCTGATGGCGGGTGGCCACTCCAATCTCACCTATCGCGTTACCGATGCCGCCGGTCGCCACTATGTGCTGCGTCGTCCGCCGCTGGGTCATGTGCTGGAAAGCGCCTACGACATGGGGCGCGAATACCGTATCGTGCATGCCCTGGCGGGCAGCAGTGTGCCGGTCGCACGCACCCATGGCCGGTGTCTCGATCCGGACGTGAATGGCGCACCGTTCTTTGTGATGGATTTCGTCGCAGGTCTGGTGCCCCACGATGCCGAGAGTGCGGCGCAATTGCCGGCCGCCGAGCGCCTCGCGGTGAGTATCGATGTCGCCGAAGTGCTGGCGCGTTTGCATAGGATCGATGCCGATGCGGTCGGTCTCGGTGATCTGGGTCGCAAAGAGAATTACATCGCCCGTCAGCTCAAGCGCTGGACCCAGCAATGGCAGCAGACCAAGACCGTCGCGGTGCCAGAGATGGAAGAGGCGCTGCGTCTGCTCGGCGAACGCATGCCTGCCCAGATCGGTGCAAGCATCGTGCATGGTGATTATCGCCTCGGCAACATGATCGTCGCCGGCGGCCGCATCCAGGCCGTGCTCGACTGGGAGTTGTGCACGCTGGGCGACCCATTGGCCGATCTCGGCTATCTGCTCAATACCTGGCTGGCGCCCGACGAGCGACGCGGCGACGCGGAGGACACCATGCCGACCACCGCCGGCGGCTTCAGCAGCCGTGAGGCCCTGGTCGCACGTTACGCCGCGCTGACCGGTTTCGATCTGACGCACATCGACTACTACCGTGCGTTCCAGCAATGGCGTTTGGCGGCGATCCGACAGGGTGTGTACAAGCGTTATCTGGTCGGGGCGATGGGCAGTGCGCGGGATTTCGATCTGGACGGCTACCAGCGGATCATCGTGCGCAAGGCGCAGATTGCGCTGGAACTGCTCAGCGCTTGATGGGCTGACTCAGCGGCGTATCAGCGGCGCGCTATGCCGACCAAGTCATTGAGCATGGCAAGCAGGGTCTGGCCGGCGGATTCGATCTCGCGCACGAATTCGCGGTGTTCGTGCGCCAGGCTCTGATCGAAGGCGAGGATCTGGGCGAAACCCAACACCGCAGTCATCGGCGTGCGCAGTTTGTGGTTCAGATCGGCGACGAACAGGCGTCGTTCGCGCAAGTCTTGCTCCCGACAGGTGGCCAGCGCCCGCTCGAGGCGCTGGCGTTGAAGCACTTGAGCGAAGATGGCGGCGAGCGTGTGCAGCAGTTCGCGATCTGCATCGCCCCAGGGCCGCGCCACGGTCGCTGCTTCAAAGGCCAGAACGCCCAGTGGTATTTCATCTTGACGTAAGGTGATTGCGCAACGGGATGGTGTCGCTGGATCACCACTGCTCTGATCAGCAGCAATGAATACCTCGCCCTCGCCCAACGCTGTCTGCCACCACGGGCTGGCATTCGCGCTCGTTTCCGGCGCGCTTGCGCGCTCTGCGACCGGCCACTGGTGATCGTGCGCGCCGCCATCGGCGGCGATGGTCAGCCACGCACGTTCGGCGCCCAGCAGTGCAGCACTGTGCGCCAGGATCTGATCAATGTCGGCTGCGAGCGCGGCGCGCAGCAAGGCCTCGCGTGCGGTCTGCGCGGTACGCGCTGCGCGTTCATGGGCGAGTTGCGTTGCGAGTCGCGTTCGGGCGCGGGCCAAACACAAGGTCAGGGTCACACTTGCGCACGCCGCGACAGCGGCCAGCAGTGCCAGCGGCGTGCCCCATGCACGCCAGACCAGGCCGCACCACAGCAGGCCGGCGCCCCAGGCGCAGCCACGCAGCCAGGTTGGGCGACTTGGCGCGTCGATCGATGGTGAGGATGGCGAGGTCATAGCTAGCAAAGGTGTGGGTTAGCAGGTGGCTCTGCGTTAGGGATTGTTGCAGCTGGCAGCAGGGCGCGATTGTACACTTGCCCTGCACGCTGCGGCGCCGGACACTGGCGCCCGCGCCGTTCCACTACGGGCTCAAGCTTGGGGTTTAGTCACGCGCAGGGCGCGGCAGGGAAAGTCAGTTCATGTCTCAGGATCCCACCGTGTCGGCCGACGCTCTGGCTCATCCACGCACCTTGGGTTGGGTCGGTACCACCGCGCTTGCGATGGGTGGCAGCAACCAGAGTCTGTTCCTGATCACGGCCCTGTTCATCGGCCAGGGCGACATCGCGGGCCAGGGCAGCGTGGCCGTGCCACTGTTGATGGTCGGTCTCATGCTCGGCTACATGGCGATGCCGGGCTGGCTGGAATTGATCCTGATGTGGCCGAACCGCGTGGGCGGCATCGCCGCGACCTGCGGCGAGGCTTTTCAACCCTACGCACCGGTACTCGGTAACCTGGCCGGCACCTGCTACTGGTGGGGCTGGATCCCGACCTGCGGCCTGACCGCCATCCTGTCGGCGTCGGCTATCCACGCCTGGTATCTGCCCAATGTGCCCATCACGCTCATGGCCTGCGGCTTGGTGTTGTTTTTCGCCGCCATCAATCTCTGTGGCGTGCGCTGGGTGGCGCGACTGATTACGCCGGTCGCCTTGGGCTCGGCCGTGCTTGCCTTGCTGTCCGGCCTGTTACCGATCTCAGCCGGCACCATGCAATGGCAGCGCGCTTTTGATTTCCACCTGACCACGCCTTTCGATGGCTTGTTCGGTGAGATCACGAGTCTGATGGCCGGCCTCTATCTGATCGGCTTTGCGGCGCCGGCCTTCGAGGCCGCCGCCTGTCACGTCGGCGCGACCATCGACCCGATGCGCAATGTGCCACGGGCGATGTGGGTCTCGGCCGCCATGGCGGCCGTGTATTTCATCTTTTTGCCGCTGGTGTGGCTGGGGACTTTGGGCGCCGACACCCTCGGCCACGATTTGGCGTTAGTGCTGGGACCGACCTTTGCGCCCCTGTTCGGCGCTGGCGCTAAGGCTGCTGCCATCTGGTTCATGATGCTCAATATGTTCCACGGCACGGTGCAACCACTGGCGGGTGCTGCACGGACCCTGGCGCAGCTCGCCGAAGACGGTTTGTTGCCGATGGTCTTCGCGCGTCGCTTGCGCAGCGACGCGCCGTGGGTGGCGACGCTTAGCACCGCCGGCATGGCAATCTTCTTCCTCCTGTTGGGCGATCCTATCTGGTTAATTGCCGCCGCTAACTTCACTTATCTCATCGGCATCTGTTTGCCGAGTGTGGCGGTATGGCTGCTGCGGCGTGACGCGCCGGATAGGGCACGGCCCTATCGCGCGCCGCACGGCGCGATTGGACTGGGTCTGGTCGCAGCCGTGATCTGGGCGCTGTCAGCGCTGCTGGGTTTTCAACAGTTTGGTCTGCCGACGGTGCTGTTCGGACTGGTGTTCGCATTTTCCGGCACTGCGCTTTATGCCCTGCGTCTGTACACTGATCGCCGCCGCAGTGGTTTGCCCGGCATCAAACGCTCGCTGCACATCAAACTCACCGGCGCCATGCTGGCCGTACTGGTACTGGATGGCGCCGGTTATCTGTTGGCGGTTTCACAGCTGCCGGTGGGCGCAAATCGGGCCCTGGTCACCATGCTTGAGGACATCTTCGTCGCGGTCGCGATGTTGACTATCACCGTGGGCCTGGTGCTGCCCGGCATGATCGCCCACTCGGCGGTGGCGGTGGCAACAGCCGCGAAACGACTCAGTCACGGCACGGTGGCCGATTTCACCCGCGCCATGCTCGCGCTCGGTCGGGGCGAATTGGATGCCGCTTACGCGCGTGTCGATATCGTACCGGTGAAGGTCTACTCCCAGGATGAGTTGGCGGAAATGGCTGCCAACTTCAACATGCTGCAAGATGAAATCGCAGAGGCCGCTCATGGCCTCGCCGGTGCGCGCGAAGGCTTGCGTAACGCGCGGCGCGATCTCACCACCAGCAATGCCGATCTTGAGTTACGCGTGCGTGAACTCGACGAGGCTATCGAGCGCCAGCGCGATACCGAAGATAAATTGCGCGCTGCCAAGTTCGCCGCTGAAGAGGCCAATCTCTCCAAGTCGCAATTCCTGGCCAATATGAGCCATGAGATCCGCACCCCCATCAACGGCATGCTGGGCATGACCGAGCTGCTGCTCGATTCGGATCTCGACGCTCCCCAACGGCACTATGCCGAGACCGTGCGTCAATCGGGCCAGGTGCTGCTGGGACTCATCAACGACATTCTCGATTTCTCCAAGATTGAGGCCGGTAAGCTCGATCTTGAATCGATAGCGGTGCGTCCGCGCGACATCGTGGCCGAAGTGGTGGACATGCTTGAGCCCCGTGCGCGCGCCAAGGGACTCGATGTGCTGAGCAACATTGAGAACGCGGTGCCGGAATGGCTGCAGCTCGATCCCTTGCGGCTGCGTCAGGTGTTATTGAA
>JANLSI010000696.1:0-12281 GCA_031362345.1 Pseudomonadota bacterium | reverse complement strand
CTGGCGGCAGCGCCGGCGGCTTCAGTGTGCCACCGGCGCCGGTCATCGATTTCACCAAATTCGGCGAAATCGAAGTCACACCGCTCAGCAAAATTCGGCGCCTCACGGGTCAGAATCTGCATCGTAGCTGGGTGACCGTGCCCCACGTCTTCCAGATGGACGAGGCCGACATCACCGAGCTCGAAGCCTTTCGCAAAGCCAAAGCCGATGAAGCCGAGCAGCAGGGCGCCAAACTCACCCTGCTGGCCTTCCTGGTCAAAGCGGCGGTGGTGGGCCTGAAGAAATTCTCGGACTTCAACGCCTCGCTCTCGCCCGATGGCGAGTCGCTGGTGCACAAGAAATATTTTCACATCGGTATCGCGGTCAATACCGACAACGGGCTGCTGGTGCCGGTGATCCGGGACGTCGACAAAAAGGGCCTCTACGAACTCGCACTGGAAGTGCGCGACCTGTCGAGGAAGGCCCGCGAGCGCAAGATCATGCCGGCCGAGATGCAGGGCGCGTGCTTCACCATTTCGAGCCTGGGCGGCGTCGGTGGCACCGCCTTTACACCGATCATCAATATGCCGGAAGTCGCGATCCTCGGCGTCTCGCCAGCGGCCATGAAACCGGTGTGGCGCGGCAACGAATTCGTGCCGCGACTGATGCTGCCCTTCACTTTGTCCTATGACCATCGCGTGATCGATGGGGTCGCCGCCGCGCAGTTCACCCGCTATCTGACCATGGTGCTGGGGGATATCCGACATATCTTGCTGTAGGTCTACAGATAAATTCGGCCCTTGTTCTACGCGTCCGACCAATTCGGACATTCCTTCCAGAGCCCGTCGTCCTGCTGGGTCGAGGTATAGTCAGCATAAACGCTGTCCACTTCGAAATCGCGGTTGAAAATGCGACGCTTCGCGCTGACGCGAAGGAACGAATGGCGTCAACGACAGCCGCTGCTGTCGGGTTTGCAGCGGAATTTCGGGAGCCAATGGGGTCAGCGGCGTGGATCGAGCGGGTCGCCCCGGGTGACATCGCGGCTTTTCGGGCGGGGGATGGCGTCTGCTCGGAAGCGCCGGCTGCGGCGCCACAACGGCGTGCTGTCTCACAGTGCCTTGACCGCTGGATAGTCGCCGACCGCAATGCCGAAGCCGGCGGCCTGCTGCAGCAGGTCGAGCGCATTTCGTACGTGGGCATAGTCGATCATCATGCCATCGTAGGTCACCGCCGCGCGGCCGGCCTGTTCGGCTGCCGCCATCGCGCACAACACGCCCTTGTTCCAGGCGATTTCGTCGGGTGACGGCGCGAAGATTGCGTTCGCGATCGGGACGGCGGTCGGGTGAATGGCGAACGCACCACGAAAACCGACCTCGCGGGCGCGTTGCAATTGCGCGCGCACGAGATCGATGTCGCGCACTTCAAGTGAGCCCGCGTTGAGCGGGTTTTCGATGCCGGCGGCGCGCGCCGCCAACAGCATGTGCGAGGCCATGTACAGAGTTTCAAAGCTCGCACGGGTCCATTGGTAGCCGACCGCCTTGGTGATATCGCCAGAGCGCGCGGCGATACCACCGGCGATATTGCCCACGCGCGGACACGCGGTCGCGAGTTCGTAAGTGTTCATGATGCCACGCGCGGTTTCCGGCAGGACCACGATCTCGACCGTGCGCTCGGGTAATCCGGCCTTGCGCTCGAACCACTCGATCCAGGCATCGACTTTCAACACTTCTTCGCGCCGTTCGAGTTTGGGGATGGCGATGGCGACCACACCCGCCGTCACCGCGGCCTCGAGATCGGCCGCAGTCAGGCCGGTGTTCAAGCCGTTGACGCGCACCACCACCGGCACCCCGCGTTGCTGCAGGCGCGCGATGCCTTCCCGCACGATCACGCGCGCCTGGCGTTTTTCATCGGTCGGCACGGCGTCCTCGAGATCGAGGATCAGTGCGTCGGCACCATACTGCGGCGCCTTATCGATCCACTCTGCGCGATTACCTGGCACGAACAAGATCGAACGATAGAGTTTCATGGCGTGACCTGCTGGTGGTTGCGCACGGCGGCTTCAACCACGGTCCCCTTGAAGAAATCCGCATTGAGCCCAGTCCACAGTTTCACCGCATTGCCAAAAGTAAAGGCCGCGAAGTCTTGTTCCGACATGTCCATATGCTCGACCAGCTCCCAAGCTTCCTGCAGCACCGCGCGCATATCCGGCACATCGAAGTGACTGATGTCCGAGCTCAGCAGCGCGCCGAGTTTCGCGCCGTATGGATTGATCTTGGCGGCGAAGGCGTGGGTCAAGGTGGGGTCGTCCGATTCGCAGCCGAAATAGAAGTGCGGTACGAACAGATCGCGGATCTCGGCACGCTCGGTAATGCCACAGGCCGCGAAGTCGTCCAACTGTTCCGGCAGCGCGCTGCCCAGGCCGCCCGCGATCAGGGGTTCGTATTCATCCCAGCGGCTGGCCATGCGTTCGCCGCCGTGGCGCTTGACCATTTCCAGCAATTGCTTGCGATCGAGATGGGCCGGATTGAGCGCCTGGATCGCCTGCCCGTTGCGTTTGTCCCAATGCCCGATCAGATCGGCGTACAGGCTGCAGCCCCACGCGACGCCGCCTTCGAGGAAGGCGAAGCGCATGCGCGGGAAGCGACGGGTGACACCGCCCATGAACAGCGCCTTGCACACGGCGTTGCCGGCTTCGCCGAAATGGCCCATGTGGTTGTAGACGAAGTTGGTCGGCGAATTGCGCAAGCCATAGTTCTCGGAGGCGGAATGAAAGGTCGCCGCATAACCCAATTCCTCGCACGCGCGCCACACTGGATCGTAGTCGTACAAGCTGTCGATCCCGAGTACATCGAGCCAGCAGGCGTAGCGTCGGCCGACACCTTGCCGCGCCATGACAGGGATCGAGCGCCGGATCAAACTGCCGAGCGCGACGGCCTTGATGCCGAGCGCTTTGCAGTGATGGAGTTCGGTGACGGCTTCCTCTGGCGTGTGCATCGGGATCACGCCGATCGGTGTGACGCGATCGGCGAACTCGGCCCAGGTTTCGGCGGCGTACTGGTTGAAGGCATGGCAGCCGGCTTGACGCAACTCATCGTCGCTCACGTACGGCGCGAACAACTGCAGGCTGGAGGGATAGAGCACGGCGAAATCCAGACCCATGTCACCCAGGCGTTCGTACATCAGGCGCGGGATCAGCGAAGTGGCCATGTCGAGTTCGTTGGTACTGGCCAGCGCCCACCATGGCGGTTGGCCGATACGCTGGTCGAACCGTTGTTCCGCGCTCAAGCGCGAAAACGCGCTCTGGCCGAGCGCACGCACGCGCGAGGTCCAGCGCTCGACCAGCGCCGGGCCCGCGGCCGCGCGCAGGTAATCTAAGGCAAACGGCTCGAACTCGCGCCAATGGCCGTCGGAGTCGATCACCGGATGTTTGAGCTGGGCGCGGATCTCCCTGGATGTCGCGTGAGCATGCGCTGACATGCGTTCTCCCCTCGTGCAGATGGTTGAAGTTTACCTAGCAGTACCTTGGCATGGGCCAGGGCCCTTAGCGCGTCTGCGCGCCGCCGAACAACATCTGCCCGCCATCGACCACCAACAACTGGCCGGTGATCTGTCGCGCAGCCGGGCTGGCGAGGAACAGGACCGCAGCAGCCACATCTTCCGCATCACCGATGCGCAGCAGCGCGGTCTTGCGGATCTCGGCATCGACGGCCTGCTGATCGGCGAAGATGGCGCGGATCATGTCGGTGCGTGTGGTGCCGGGCACTACGGCATTCACGCGGATATTCCGCGGCCCCCATTCGGCCGCGAGTTGTTGGGTCAAGTGGTTGCCGGCGGCTTTCGAGATCACGTAGGGCCCGGACTGCGGCAGCGCCATGAGACTGGCGACCGATGAGAGCATCACCATCGCGCCGCCGCCGTTGTGCGCCATCTGCGGCAACACCAACTGGCTCAAGTGCCAGGGCGCGGTGAGATTCGTTTCCAGCACCTTGTGCCACACGTCCAGCGGCACGTCCTGCATCGGCGCGAAGACGGGATTCACCGCCGCGTTGGCGACCAGCACATCGATACGCCCATAGGTGTCGAGTGCCACTTCCACCAGGCGTTGTCGATCGTCAGCTTTGCCGATATGCGCAGGCTGCGCGATGGCCGTAAACCCGTCGCGCTGAAACTGCGCGAGCGTGGCGGCGCAGGCGTCTGGCTTGCGCGAAGAAATGACGATGCGCGCACCGGCCCCTGCCATCATCCTGGCGATCGCCAGACCGATGCCGCGAGTGGAGCCGGTGATCAGCGCGACCTTACCGTCCAGCCGAAAGAGATCATTAGTCGTCACTGATGGCTCCTTCGCCCCCGCGACCCTACCGTAGTGGCCAGCACAGGCGCCATACCCAGCCTCCATGAGCCATGGCGCAGTGTACGACAACGTGATAGCCGGCGGCTCTAATCAGATGCCTCGCGATGGCCCGATAGACGATGCCCGGCACCTGACCCATCACGACGGGATGAGTGGCGAACAGATAACGCAATGCGTGTGATGTCCGAACAGGCACATGACGCGATGCAGTTCACGCGCTACCTGACCATGGTGCTGGGGGATATCCGGCATATCTTGCTGTGACGAGCTTGGCGGCGCCCTGCGCCTGTCCGCGCAGCCCGATCAGTGGGAGTGCCGGGGAGTGCCAGATCCTCCTTTTGATAATCGCGCAGACTGTGCCACCATTCCGCACACCCTCCCGACGACGCAGCGAGGCGCTATGAACTCTGCCAAGAATCCTCGCTATCGGTACCAGCCCAAGCAGGTTGACGCGATCGTGGTACGTGCCTTCAACTTCGACTTTCCCGACGATCTGGCCCCCAAGTGGTCCCCCGAGCACGTCGTGCGCTCGCATATGTTCAACGGCTTTTCGCTGACCATGCCCTACCTTGAGCCCTACCTGATCAAGACCATGCAGGAGGCGATGGCGCATATCAACGTGCCCGAACTGCTGGCGGACATGCGCGGCTTCAATGGCCAGGAAGCACGACATTATCAATGCCATCGACGCCTTAACGACCTGATCAAAGCGAATGGCTACCCGGAACTGGCCGCTATCGAAGAGCGGCTCGCCGCGTCCTACGCCAAATTATCGCGCAAGAGCCTGCGTACGCGTCTGGCCTACAACGCCGGCTTCGAAAGCATGACCAATGGCTTCACCAGTTGGTTAATCAATAAACGCCGCCAGTTGTTTGGCGACGCGTGTCCTTACGTGGCATCGTTCTGGATCATGCATATGGTTGAAGAAACGGAACACAAAACCGTCGCCTTCGATACCTACATGGCATACTCCGGCCAATACCTGCCCCGTGCCCTCGGTGTTCTGCATGGCTCTTCCCACGTGCTCGCTTATGGCATGCTTGCCCTGTTCACCGCCCTCAAGAAAGACGGCGACCTGTTCAGCCCGCGCCGTCTGCTCGAAGTCGTCAGCGAAGTAAGTTCTCTGTTGCGCAACATCGGTCCGTTTCTGCTGCGCGCGATGCTGCCCGGTTACAACCCGCGCTGCGAAGACGACCCGCAATGGATGAAGGACTGGGTAGCGGGCCATGCGACGCTGCCTGCCGGCGCGGTGCTGCCGCTGATCGACACTACCAGCGCCGATCTGGCCGTACCCTTCTCGACCCCGCAGGTCGAACCAGCCTAGGCGCCGGCTTGCCTATGGCGATCGGCGCGACGCTGGCTTCGCGCAATCGCTGACGACGCGGCTCGCGAAAATATCCGAACAGATTCTGTTGTGGGTCCGAATTCATTCGGACATTCGTTCCGTAGCCCCTCGTTCTGGCGGCTCCTTGAATGTGCGAATGAATTCGCACCTACGGGGGGCCTCGCCAGCGCGAATTATCCTGACCCGGACGATGGCCGATCAGGTCCGACTTCAGTCGGATATTTCCCCCATGGGGGCGCGTAATTTCTTGCCGACGACATAGGCCTCGGCGTCGGCCTGGCTGGTGTCCTTGCGGTATTGCCGCATGTCACGGGGATACTGTGTCACCACCCGCCCCGACGACGGATCGCGGAAATAATTGTTGCAGGGCTCGGCCCATACGCTGACCGCATTGGCATCGCGCTGAATACCTTCGTTGTAGTTGGCCATGGTCTCAGCGCGCACGTCTAACCAGTCCAGCTGCTCGGCTTCGAGGCGCGCGAGCTGCCGCACGATGTAGGCCGCCTGGCATTCGATCATGAACAATATCGAGCCCTTGTTGGTATTCGGGCCATAGAGCTGGAACAAATTCGGAAAGCCCGTGGTAGTGATACCCAGGTAGGCTTGGGCGCCATCGCGCCACGCATGCTCAAGCGCGAGTCCGTCGCGCCCCCGCACCTGCAGCGAAGACAGGTAGCGGCTGACCTTAAAGCCGGTGGCGAGGATCAAAGTGTCCAGCGCATATTCGACGCCGTCGCTGGTGCGTACGCCGCGAGCGGTGACGGCGGCGATGTCGTTCGCAATCAGCGTGACGTTGTCGCGATTAAAACTCTGGTAGTACTTGCTCGATAGCAAGACGCGCTTGCAGCCGAAGGAAAAGCGCGGCGTAAGAAGACGGCGCGTTTCCCCATCCTCGACCAAGGCGATGTTGGCGAGCCCGGCCGCCACTGCATTCTGATAGCGCTCGGCATCGTTGAGCAGCGCGAAGTCGTCGAACTCGTTGAACAGCCGCGCACGATTGTGCTCCACCCCATCGGGCGCATGTCTGAAGTAGTTGAGTTTGTCGCGACGATAGGGCTCGTCATTCTTGGGCAACACCCAGTTCGGTGTGCGCTGGAAGACGGTGAGATGCCGGGCCAGCTTGGCGACTTCGGGAATGCATTGCACGGCGCTCGCCGCACTGCCGACGATGCCAACCCGCGCGCCACTAAGATCATGTCCATGCGCCCAGCGCGCGGTATGAAACATCGTGCCGCCAAAATCCGCCAGGCCCGGCAACTCAGGCCAGCTCGGCTCGTTGAACATGCCCTGCGCTGAGATCAGAATCTCTGCTTCATAGCTCGTGCCGTCAGCACTGGCGATACGCCATAACGCCGCGTCGTCATCCCAGGCGGCCGAGTTGACCGGCGTGTCGAAGCGGATATGCGCTGTGACCTGGTATTTGTCGGCGCACGCTTGCATGTAGTCGAGGATCTCCGCCGCCGTGCCATAGGGGCAGGACCAGTCGCGTTTGATCTCGAAGCTGAAGGAATAGAGGTGCGAAGGCACATCGCAAGCCGCACCCGGGTAGCGGTTGTACCACCACGTGCCGCCCAGCGCGGGCGCTTTTTCGAGGATCACAAAATCGTGATAGCCGGCCGCCAGCAGTTTGATGCCCATGCAGATGCCACCGGGCCCGGCACCGATGATGACGATGCGCCGCCGGCCGCGCTGGCCATCTCGGTTGGTTGACAATGAAACGCTCGCGTCCATCACTCAGGCCTGGCACCGCATCATGCGCTCGGCGTGGATATCCGATACGTAGCACGCACTCTCGTGCCAGCGCGCGCCCTGATAGAAAGTGCCGCCTTCGAGCAGTATCCGCATCTCACCTACCTCGCTATTAATGCTGGCCCGCGACGATAACGCGCCGCGCCAGAGCCGGCCATCCCCCTCGTACCACCGAAGCAATCCTACTCTTTCGGGGGAGCATGCGGGGCGTCGCCAATTGACTTATAGCACGCACTATTCTTATGGTCCGCTCCATGTCGACGCGCACGGCAGCGCGAGTATCGCGACCGCCATTCCTATCCACACCCCACCTAAGACCACCAAGGACACCCGCAAATGAAGACCGGCTACATGATCATGATGGCGAACCTGCATGAAGGTCTATCCGACGCGGAGATGATCCGCGAAGAAATGCGTATCGCTGAACTCGCCGAAGAAGTCGGCTACGACGTCATCTGGTGCGCCGAGCATCATTTCGAGTCCTATTCGATGGCCGTCGACAATATCCAGATCCTGACCTGGCTGGCAGCGCGCACGAAGACCATACAACTGGGCAGCGCGGCCCTCATCCTGCCGTGGTGGACCCAGCCTATCCGCCTGGTGGAAAAGATCTCGACCATCGATGCGATGTCCAACGGCCGTTATCTGATCGGCTTCGGCCGCGGCCTGTCGCGCAATGAATTCGAATCCTTCGGTGTGCCGATGCACGAAACCCGCGACCGCTTCGATGAATCCGCGCGCATGATCATCGATGCCATGGAAACCGGCTTCATCGAAGGTCAGGGCCCCTACTTCCCGCAGAAACGTACAGAGATCAAGCCGACGCCGCTGCAGAGCGCCAAAGATCGCCTCTATGCGGTCGCGATGTCGCCCGAGTCTGCGCAGATCGTTGGCGAACTGGGCGCGCGCATGATGTGCTTCGTGCAGTTCTCGATGGACAAGCACCTGCCCAATTTCGAGATCTATCGCAAGGCCTTCGCCGGCGCCCATGGCCGCAGCGCACCGCCACCCCTGCTGCTCGACTTCTGCTATTGCGACAAGGACGCGGCACGCGCAACCGAAGTGGCGCGCAAGCATCTGGCGGTCAACTATCTCTCCATCCTTAAACACTACGAATTCATGGCCGACTACCACAAAGAGATCAAAGGCTATGAAGCCTACGGGCAGGCCGCTGAGTTCCTGAACTCGCTCGGTCTCGATGCGGCGGTCGAAGATTACATCGCCCATCAAGCCTGCGGCACACCGCAGCAGATCCTCGATACGCTGGCGGCGCGACGTGAAGTCATTGGCCACTACGAATGGAATTCCATCGTCAGCTACGGTGGTTTGCCCTTCAACATGGTTGAAAGCAGCATGCGTCTCATCGCCAAGGAAGTCCTGCCGGAACTGCGTAGCTGGTCTGAAACCGCCAGCGCACCGCGCAAGACCGCCGTCGCCTGAATCGGACCACGAAGGGGAGAAACACGCATGTCCGACACCATTGCCGCGACTGAATACGATATCGATCTCATGTCCGAGGCCGGCCTTGCCGATCCGTCCGCCTATTTCGGTGAACTGCGCGCGACGCGTCCGGTGTTCTGGGATCGCCGCTATCACTCCTGGATCGTAACCAGCTATCAACATGTCTCCGAAGCGCTGCGCGACGAACGCTTCTCGTCTGATCGCATCGATCCCTATATCCGCAAGCGACTATCAGGGCCGGACACTGAGCCGCTGGTGCGCCAGGCCTTTGAAGTGCTGAGCGGCTGGATGGTGTTCAAGGAAGAACCAGCGCACAACCGCCTGCGCCGGCTGTGCGGCCAGGCCTTCACGCCCAAGTCGATAGAGGCACTGCGGGCGCGGGCCGTGAGTCTGACCGAGGAGTTGCTGGACACGATTGCAGTGCCGTCGGAATTTGATTTGATAGCGAGCGTCGCCGCACCGCTACCATCCATCATCATCGCCGAGATGCTGGGCGTGCCGATCGAGGACCGCGCCGAGTTCGAACAGTGGACGGCCAAAGTCTCGCCGCTGGTGTCGACGGGGCTCGATGACCCGACCCGCTATGGCAGCGTCGCCGACGGCATGGACGCTCTGGTGAAATATTTCCGCCAGCTTGTCACGCGCTATGAAGCCGAGCCTGCTGACAACCTGATCTCGGCGCTGATACGCGCGCGCGAACAGGACGATGCACTGTCCGATGCCGAATTGATCGCGACCTGCACGCTGATGCTGTTCGGCGGTCACGAGACCACCGCCAACTTCATCGCCAACGGCGTGTTGGCTCTGCTGCGTCATCCTGATCAGCTGGCGCTGATCCGCGAAGACAAGGTTGACATCAAGAACGTCCTCGACGAATTCATGCGTTACGACGGCCCGGGCAAGACCGTGGTGCGGGTCGCGCGCGAAGACTTTGAGTTCCATGGCCAACAGATCAAGGCCGGCCAGCGCGTATTCCTCATCCTGTCGGTCGCCAATCGTGATCCCAAGGCTTTTGAGGACCCCGACAAGTTGCGCCTCGATCGCGGCGTGGTGCGCCACGTCGGCTTTGGTCTCGGCACGCACTTCTGTCTCGGCGCACCGCTCGCCAAGCTCGAGACCGGCATCGCCATTCCCGCCATCGTCAAACGCTTCCCCAAGCTCGCGTTAGCGCCTGGGCCGCTCAAATGGCTGCCCTTCTTAGGCACCCGGGGCCTGCGCGAACTACGTCTTTTGACTGGTTGACGGCGGCGCGCACGCGCCCGATAGTCTTTGCCAAGCGCGCGTCGCCCTGCGCGGCGCGCCACTCATAACAATTCATGACGTGCTTGAAGGGGAGTATCCAATGTCGACATTCCGTCGTGTAGTGACCGGCCATAATTCAGCGGGCAAATCCATCGTTGCGAGCGACAGTACGGTTAGCGGTGTCGCGGTGCCGGGCCTCGCCGGGGTCTATCTCTCAACCCTGTGGGGCGCCGATCAGCCCTACAGCTATCCGGATAGCGGCGCAGAAGCCACCCATCCGGCCTGGTTCCCGTCCATCGGCGGTGTGCGCTTCGTCGAATTCATCCTCGCGCCCGACAGCACGCCGGTCGATACCACGATGTCACCGGACGAAATCGCCAGCGCTGCCAACAAACTCTTCCCCGGCCTGCTCTCGCACTTCAACGACGAAGACCCCGGCATGCATCGCTCCGCGACCACCGACATGCTCTACGTCCTGTCGGGCCGTTGCGTGCTGGAGTTGGACGACGGCTCCAAGACCGAGTTGAGCGCCGGCGACGTGGTCGTGCAGAGCGGCACCATGCACCGCTGGAAGAACCCCTGGAACGAACCCTGCCGCGTGCTCGCGGCCCTGGTCGGCGCGCACATGAAGAAGTAGCGGAGGCAGAGCACAACCCATGGAATCGATCAGCGACCGTACCTGTATCGCCGGCATCGGCCACACCGAGTACTCACGGGATTCGGGACGCAGCGAGTTGAAACTCGCCTGCGAAGCGATCAGCGCTGCCATTGCCGACGCGGGTCTCACACCCGCCGACATCGATGGCATCACCAAGTACACGATGGACAATAACGACCCCATCGATATCGCGCGCAATCTCGGCATGCCCGAGCTACGTTACTTCGCCGAGGTCAACTATGGTGGCGGCGGCGGACCGGTCGGCACCATCATGTTGGCGGCGATGGCGGTCGCCACCGGTCAGGCCAAGGCGGTAGTTGCGTTTCGCGCCATGAACGAACGCTCGGGACGCGGCACGCCGCGCTTCGGCCAGGCTGCGACTACGCCGGGCGCGAGTGGCGTGGCGAGTTATCTGTCGCCCTATGGTCTGTTCAGTCCGGCGCAGATGGTGGCGCTCGCCGCGCGACGTCATATGCATCTGTACGGCACCGAGTCGCGGCACTTCGGTGAAATCGCGGTGACCTGCCGTCATCACTCCAATCTGAATCCGAACGCCATGATGTATGGCCGGCCTATGAGCATCGAGGATCATCAGTCCTCGCGCATGATTGCCGAGCCGTTGCATCTGCTCGACTGCTGTCTCGAAACCGATGGCGGTGCGGCGGTGGTCATCACCCGCGCTGATGTGGCGAAAGATCTGCGTCACCCGCGCGTGTTCATTGCCGGTGGTGGCCTGGGCGCCGGTCACTGGAATCATCGCTCGATCGTGAAAGACATGGACTCACCAGAAAGCGAATCCACCGTCATCGCTAAACATGTGTTCCGCGATGCTGGCATTACTCAAGCAGACATCGACGTGCTGTTCATCTACGACCATTTCACCCCCCTGGTGTTGATGGCCATCGAAGACTTCGGCTTCTGCAAGCGCGGCGAGGGTAAAGACTTCGTCAGTCATGGTCGCCTACGCTGGCCCGATGGCGAACTACCGATGAATACCAGCGGCGGCAATCTCTCGGAAGGCTATATGCACGGCATGCAGAACGTCATCGAGGCGGTGCGCCAGTTGCGCGGCGTGGCACGCTGCCAGGTCAAGGATGCGCGCCATGTCTTCGTCTCGGCCGGTAATGCCGTGCCGACCTCGGCCATGATTCTGAGGAACGAGCTATGAGCGAACTGTCGTTTCCTTATCCCGTCCCGGAGTACGGCACTGAACCCTACTGGGAAGCCTGCAACGAAGAACGCCTGGTCATGCAGCGCTGCAAGTCTTGCGGCAAATTTCGCTGGCATCCGGCGCCGCTGTGCGTGCATTGCGCGCACGATGCTTATGACTGGACGCCGCTCTCGGGTCGCGGTCGTGTGCATACCTGGACGGTCATCACCCAACCCGTGCATCCAGCCGCCGTGGCGCTGGTGCCCTATGTCGTCGTCGAAGTGGAACTCGCGGAACAGGCCAATCTGCGCATGCTAAGCAATCTCATCGACTGCGATCCGCAAGC
>JANLSI010000693.1:0-6897 GCA_031362345.1 Pseudomonadota bacterium | reverse complement strand
CAGTTCGTCGAAAGCCTGTACCCCGGTCAGGCTTTCCAGGGCTTTCATTACGATGAAATCCTGTATCAGACGCAAACGCCGTTCCAGTCGATAGCCATCTACAGTGCGCCCAGGCTTGGGCGCGTGTTGGTGCTCGACGGGATTATCCAGACCACCGAGGCCGACGAGTTCGTTTATCACGAGATGTTGGTGCATGTACCGCTGTTGGCGGTGCCGGCGCCGCGCAAGGTGATGATCGTCGGTGGCGGTGACGGTGGCTGCCTGCGCGAGGCGCTCAAACATCCGATCGAACATATCGATCTCGTCGAGATCGATATCAAGGTCATTGAGTCCGCGCGTGAGTTCCTGCCGACCTTGAATGACGGCGGCAAGAGTTTCGATGACCCGCGCGTGAGCCTGGTCATCGAGGATGCGTTCAAGTACATGAAAGAACATCGCGGTGAATACGACACAATCATCGTCGATTCGACCGACCCGGTAGGCATGGCCGAAGCTTTGTACTCGGACGAGTTTTATCGACTGTGTCGCGACTCGCTGTCGCCACAGGGCGCACTCAGTGCGCAGGACGGCGTGGTGTTTTTTCAACGCGACGAGGCGGCCCGTACGGTCGCCGCGTTGCGCAATCTGGGTCTGCATGCCGGCGCTTACCTCGCCGCTGTGCCGACGTATTACGGCGGCAATATGACGCTAGGTATCGGCGGACGGCACGCGGATGTGCTGCAACCCGATAGCGAAAAATTGCGTCAGCGTTTCAAGGCCCTGACGGGCCAAACGCGGCATTACTCGCCCGCAGTGCACGCGGCAAGCTTCGTGCTTCCGCGCTGGATAAACGAGTTGGTGGAAGGGAGCAGGCAATGAATAATCATCCGGATCATTTCAAGACCGACAGTCGCGGCACGCATTATGCGGGCGATCATCTGCTGGTTGAGATGTGGGATGCGACCCATCTTGCCGATGCAGCCTTCATCGAGCGTGCGCTCGAGAAAGCGGCGCGTACCGCCGGTGCGACGGTGCTTTACTCCTATTACCATCCCTTCGGTGAAGGCATGGGCGTGAGCGGCGTCACCATCCTGGCGGAGAGCCACATCAGTATCCACACCTGGCCCGAGCGCGGCTATGCCGCGATCGATGTCTTCATGTGTGGTGACTGCGATCCCCAGACGACCCTGCCGGTCCTGGCAGAAGCGTTCCTGCCGGGGCGCATCGAGTCTAACCAGTTCAAGCGCGGCATCGTCGCGCAAGATGCCTTCCAAAGCGTCGCGTGACACTAGCCTGATGTCGTTGCCGACTACGCCGCGCGCCAGTCGCGCGGCGTCGGTCGACCGCCAGCCTGCTAGGATCGCGCCATGAGTTCTAACCCGCGAGTCCCAGCATGAGGCCCAGCGATCCCCGCAAGTCCCGTCACGAAGCCGGTATTGTTCAGCAACGGCTGCGTCGCCATGTTGGCCGCGCGATTGCCGATTTCAACATGATCGAACACGGTGACCGTGTGATGGTCTGCCTGTCCGGCGGTAAGGATTCCTACACCTTGCTTGAGATCCTGCAGCGACTGCGGGAACGCGCACCGATCAGTTTTGAGCTGGTGGCGGTGCACCTCGATCAGAAGCAGCCCGGTTACCCACCGGCCACCATGGCCGACTATCTGCATGACCTCGGTATCGAGCATCACATCATCGAGCAGGACACCTACAGCGTCGTCAAACGGGTGATACCGGCAGGCAACACCATGTGTGGCCTGTGTTCGCGTCTGCGTCGCGGCATTCTCTATACCTTTGCCGCCGAACATGGCATGACCAAGATTGCGCTGGGTCATCACCGCGATGACATCGTCGAGACCCTGTTCTTGAACATGTTCTTCGGCGCCAAGCTGAAGGCCATGCCACCCAAGCTACTGAGTGACAACGGTCGTCATGTGGTCATAAGGCCGCTCGCTTATTGTGGCGAGGACGATATCGCCCGCTATGCCGATGCGCGCGCCTTCCCCATCATTCCGTGCAATCTATGTGGCGGTCAGGACCATCTGCAGCGGGTCAAGATCAAGGCCATGCTCGCTACCTGGGAGCGCGAGCATCCGGGTCGCGTGGAGAACATCTTCCGCAGCCTGCAGTCTGTCGTGCCTTCCCATCTCGCCGATCTGCAGTTGTTTGGCTTTCGCGCCCTGGGTGCGAGCGCACCCGAGGCCGGGCCCGACGCCCGCGCCTGGTTCATGCACGAACCGCCAGCGGTCGAGGTTGAGTCCTAGAACTCAGCATCATCGCCAATCGGGTTGCAGCCCTGGTGGCCTTGTTCGCCATTGCTGGTGCCGCTGCGGGACGATGGCCTCAGGTTTTCAGCATGCGTTTCAGGCTGTCCAAGGTACCGCGACCGGCAACGCGGTTCGCCCCGACATCCATCGGCACGCCGTCCCACGCCAGCTCGTCCTGCGGCAGTTCAGCGAGGAAGCGACTCGGCTCGACGGTTTCGGTTTGACCAAAACGCTTACGCGAACGACAAAAACTTAAAGAGAGAGTGCGCTTGGCACGGGTGATGCCCACGTAGGCCAGTCGCCGTTCTTCGTCGATGGTGTCTGCGGCGATGCTGTTGCGGTGGGGCAGCAGGTTTTCTTCGAAGCCCGCCAGATAGACATGGGGATATTCGAGGCCCTTGGCGGCATGTAGCGTAGTCAAGGCGACGGCGTCGGTGTCCTTGTCGTCGTCTTTGCGATCGACGATGTCGAACAGGGTCAGAGCCGCCACTACGTCGGCGGTGGTGCGGGATTGCTCGGCCTCGTGGATGTGCTTGATCCATTTCGCGAGCTCCGCAAGGTTGTTGCGTTTGCGCTCGGCGTCGGTCGGGGTTTCGGCAATCTGTTCCAGCCAATCGTCATAGCCGACATCGGTCAGCAACTGCGCGAAGGCCACGGGCGGCGGGCTCTCGGCGTGCAGCCGTTGAAAGTCGTTCAGCCAGTCGATGAAGGCGCGCGTGCGTTTCAAGGTCGGGGGCGACACGTGCGCAGCAAACTCAGCAGTCAGCGCGGCCTCGGCGAGAGAGCCGCCGCTGAGCGCCGCGACCTCGGCCAACACCTTGACTGTCGCCGCCCCGATCGCGCGACGCGGCGTATTGATGACGCGCAGCAGAGCGTTGTTGTCACTCGGATTGGCCAGCAGACGCAGATAGCAGACGCAGTCCTTGATTTCGCTAAAGTCAAAAAACGAGCGACCCCCGGACACGACATAGGGAATGGCACGCTCGCGGAAGGCGTGTTCGAACAGTCGCGCCTGGTGGTTGCTACGCATCAACACCGCAAAATCGGCATAGCGCAGGCTGTGCACCAGGCGGCGATGCAGGATGTCGTTGGCCAACCACTCGACTTCATCGTGTTCGCTGGCGCGGCTCACGACGCGGATCTTGTCGCCGAAGCCGTGATCGCACCACAGGGTCTTGGGATAGATGTGCGGGTTGTTGGCGATCAAGGCGTTAGCGGCCTTCAGGATAATGCCGCTGCAGCGATAGTTCTGCTCCAGCTTGACGACTTTCAGGCTCGGAAAGTCGCTGGCTAGTTGCACCATGTTCTCAGGACGCGCGCCGCGCCAGGCGTAGATGGATTGATCGTCATCGCCGACCACGGTTAAACGGCCATGGCCGCCGGCCAACAAGCGCACCAGTTCGTATTGGGACAGATTGGTGTCTTGGTATTCGTCGACGAGCAGGTAATCGATGCGTTCACGCCAGCGCACCAGCGCTGCTTCGTCGGCACGCAGCAAGCCCACCGGGGCGATAATCAAATCGTCGAAATCCACCGCATTGAACGCGCGCAGGGCCTCGCAATAGGGGCCGTAACAACGCAGGGCGAGTTTCTGCGCCGGTGTGAAATCCGCGGTGACCACTTGCTCAGGTGCGATGAGCGCGTATTTCCAGCTTGAGATCTGGTGTTGGATCTCGCCGACCGAGATATCGCTGCCGGGCTGGTCGCGACGCATGAGATCGGCCAGCAGATTAGCGCAGTCGCCGGAGTCGAGGATGGAAAAGCCCGGTCGGTAGCCGAGCAGCGCGCATTCCATGCGCATGATGCGCAGGCCCAGGGTGTGGAAAGTAGAAATCCACGGCGACTTCACCTTGCGCCCGAGCAGACTGGTCACACGTTCGCGCATCGCGCGCGCGGCCTTATTGGTGAAGGTGATGGCCGAGATACGTTCCGGTGGCACCTCGCGTTGTTTGATCAGGTATTCGATCTTGTGCGCGATGACGCCGGTCTTGCCGCTGCCGGCGCCGGCCAATACCAGCAACGGGCCGTCGATATGACGCACGGCCTCGCGTTGTCTCTGATTGAGCTTGTTCAAGCGGCTGCTTTCGAAATGCGCGCCGGGCGGGGAGCGCGCGGACCAAGCTGAATTTTAATTTAATGCGCGCTTAAGCGCACTGGCTGCCGAGCGCAGCGTGCGTTCACGCGCTCATTGCGCTTCCAAGCGGTGATGGGTCGACCCATCGAGTACCAGGTGCGCGCGGAAATGTCGGTCGAAATAACGCTGGAATTCATCCGTCGCAGCTTGCTGCTCGTCGGGCCGGGCCTCGGTCTGCACCGATTGATCGTCGCCAGACGCCGCCTTCAAGCGGTCTTGGCTGGGCACTTCGACAGCCATAGCTGCGCCATGACCGGCATCGAACTGCAACAAGGCGGGCATCGTCGTGGCGCCGCTGACGACGAAGTCGCCGTTGTAGGCCAGCGTGGCAGCGCTGACACCGAGCGTGAGGAGGACGCTCGTCGCGAGAGTGAATAGCTTAGACATCACCAGCGCTCCTGGACGGTGGGACAGCAGGCTAGGCCGGCGCGACTGAATCACGACTGAACCATGGCGCATCGCGGTTGGCCCACGATCACGTTTACAATTACGTGCATGTTGAATGCCGCCAAGCCACCGCCGCGTGGCGCTGCCTAATTCTCTCATCACGGTTCTGATCGGCGCGCTGCTATGCCTGCTTCTCGGCAGCGGTATAGGCTTCCTGGCCGGCCAACGCTGGGCGAGTCGTGACACCTTGCCGGCAGTGATTGCGGTGACGCTCGCCGAGTCGGGCCAGGCGTTTCAGGCGCGCCTGGATACCGGCGCGGTGGTTTCATCCATCAACGCCCATGAACTCAAGGTGCTGGGCGGCGACGCGCTGCCGTCCGGCCGTGATAACGGCAAGATGATCAGTTTCGTCTTGATTAATGAGCGCGGCGAACGCCACCCGCTCACCACGCGCATCGCCCAGGTGCGCGGCATACGCAGCGCCGACTGCCGGGAGATCCGCTATCACGTTTATCTCACTGTGCAGTTTCGCGGTAAGAATTACCGCGTGCTGACCAACTTGAATGACCGCAGCAACGCCGGGGAGTTGCTTCTGCTCGGCCGCAACTGGTTGCGCTACGGATTCGCCGTCGCTGCCCTCGGAGCACCGGAAATATGACCTTGGATCACGCGGGCGAACCGCATATCGACATTCTTATTGGGGCCACTACGCTGCGGTTGCTCGGCACCGCCCACGTCTCGCGCGCCAGCGCCGAGGCGGTCGCGCGCGAAATCGATAGCGGGCACTACGACGAAGTGGCCATCGAATTGTGTGTCAACCGCCATCGCGGTATGGTCGATCCCGACTCCCTGGAACGCATGGATTTGTTCGAAGTGATCCGCAGTGGCAAGGTGCCGATGATCACCGCCATGCTGGCGATGGCCGCCTTTCAGCAGCGTATTGCCGAGCAGTTCGGCATCGAGCCGGGCGCCGAGATGCGCGCCGCCATCGAGGGCGCGCGGACACACAATCTCAAGCTGCATCTCATCGACCGTGATATCGGCACGACCTTGCGTCGTATTTATCGCAATGTGCCTTGGTACAAGCGCATGTATCTGTTCTCGGGTCTGTTCGCCAGCATCATCGTCGACGACGAGATACCGGAGTCCGAGATTGAAGCGCTCAAGGAAGGCGATCTGTTGGAGAGTACGTTTGCCCAGTTCGCCGACAGCGCCCAGCAGATCTATCAGCCCTTGATCGACGAGCGCGACCAATACATGGCCGCGCATCTGCTGAACATCGCCGACAGCGGTGCAAAACGGGTGCTAGCGGTGGTGGGTGCCGGTCATTTGAAAGGCATACGGCGCTATTTGGCGCAGGGTATGGTCGAGCGTGCCGAGCGCTTGCGCGAACTCGATACCGTGCCGGCCGGCGCGCGCTGGGTCAAACACATTCCGACCCTGCTGGTGTTGCTGTTCGTGGTCGGCTTTGTGATCGGTTTCATGCGCAGCCCGGCACTCGGCTGGTCATTGGTAGCGCAGTGGATCTTTATCACCGGCGGTTTGGCGGCGCTCGGTACCCTGGTGGCCGGTGGTCATGTGCTGACCATCATCAGCGCGTTTCTGGGCGCGCCACTCACGACGCTGCATCCAGCCATCGGCATCGGCATGGTGACCGCGCCGGTCGAGGCCTGGATCCGCAAACCCACCGTCGCCGACTTCAAAAAGCTGCGCAAGGATACCGCTACGCTGTCGGGCTGGCGCCACAATCGTGTCGCGCGCACCTTCCTGGTGTTTTTCCTCAGTTCGCTAGGCGCCGCCAGCGGCACCTATATTGCGGGCTTCCGTATCATCCACCAGCTGTTCCATTAAGCCGGGCCTGCATGTGGCGATAGGCGTGCACGGCGAGTGTCAGCGCAATGGCGAAGTGAACACTGAGGATGGCGATGGCCGTCAGCGGCGCGGTGAAGAATGGCGGCCAGAACAAGGCCGCCAGCGCGGCCAGCCCGAAGTGCGGGAGCAAGGCCGGTAGCAGGACGTCGAGAATGCCGATGTAGACCAGGGTAGTCGCTTCGGCACGTCCGCTGCGGGTCGTCAGACCGAAATAGGTCAAGAGCGCGACATCGCGCAGCATCATGAGCGCTGCCGCCAG
>JANLSI010000478.1:0-3104 GCA_031362345.1 Pseudomonadota bacterium | reverse complement strand
ACTCTTCCTTCGTGGAATCCAGCGACCGCCTTCGTTTGATTTTGATTGCGTCGAGGAGCCCGGACTTCTTGGCTTCGAATGTAGCGATCGCGGCTTCGGATTTTTTGATCTCGGTTGAGATTGCCTGGCGACGGTCACTTTCCCAGCGTCGCAGGGCGGCCCCGAAGATGGCATCGCAAGTGGTCTTACGCTCACCAGAGTCGGCCAGCGCGAGCAGATAAAGCGATACCGGTCCGACAAGGTGATGGTCGCGCCGAACATTCACCAGGCCCTGCACTGCGACTGACAAGGTCGAGAGTGCCGAGCAGGCGACCAACGCCATCGGCTGCCTGCACAAAGGTCTGCGCCTGTCTGACGGCGTCGCCCAGAATCCCAGGCAACGCATCGTCGGGATAATGCATAGCTTCGAGCGGTTCGCCGAGTGGTTCAGGCTCTGGCCATTCGGTCAGGGGATCTCGAAGGGCGAAGACCCTATCCAAATCTTCGCCCGCAGGGAGCGCGGCAGTATCGAGCGCCGCCCGCACGGCGTCCAGACCGTGTGTTCGATGGAGATCGTTGAAGTCGGTCTCGCTGGCCATACGTCCGGCACTGAACGTCGGCACTGCGAGCTGTGCGCCGCTCTCGCGGGCTGCAGCGGAGGCGAGTGTGAGTCCCGAATTGCCAGGCGTGGCTATGTCATCGTCGGCGCACACGATGAGGCGAGCGTGGGGGTTCGCCTGACGGATGGCCCGCGTCACAGCGGTAAGATTGCCGGCATTGAACGCCACCGCGACCGGATGCCCAGTCGCCTCATGAATACTTGCGGCGGTGGCGTAACCCTCTGCGACGCACACGACCGCATCGTCCTCACTGATAGTGCCGAGCAGGTGATACAGCCCGGCGACCCGTCCACCTTTCAAAAAGCGCTTACTGCCGTCACGCGCAATGAACTGCAGGCTATGCAATGTTCTGTCACCCGCGCACAGCGGCACGACCAGCGCGCCTTTATATTCGCGCAGGTCGTGGCTTGCGACACATTTCCGTGCCAGGTACGGATGAGAAGGTGTCACCGGCCGAGCAGCGGCCCATATCCGGAACGCGCGCTCGCGGGCTTCGGCCTGGCTTCGCGCGGTCTCTTCAGCGCGCTGTAATCGCGCGGCGACTTCCCGCCGCGCTAAGGCATCACGCTCGGACCTTGTCAGCGGGCGCCCGATGTCCAGTCGCCACGGCTGCCACCCTCGACCGTCTTGCCCGTTTTCCAAGCCGCCGGCCGGGAAGCCATCGAGGTGGAGCACGTAGGAAGCATCGTCTTTGCCACGCTTGCCGGCGACATCGCAACGATGAAGTTGACCATCGGCGATGAGCGGCACTGGCGGGATGATGTTCCGCGCGACGAGTGCCGCGCGGAACTGGTCGACGATGGCGGTGTTCATCCTTCGCCTCACCGCGCCGACCGGCCGTCACCGCTGCGCGAAATCTTCACGCGCTCAGCTATCCAATCGCTGATATCGGACTCGAGCCATCCCACTGAGCGAGGACCCAGCGCGATGGATTTCGGGAACTCGCCGTCCTTGATGCATTGGTACAAGGTACTGCGCGACAGACCCGTGTGTTGTTGAACTTGCGGTCGGCGCAGGATGGCCGGCTCTCTTTGATTCTTATGCTGCATCATCGTCATCTCCTGGATTCGTTTGGACGATAGAACGATCGGCGCTGTCATCGCAGAGCGATGCGACGGCCTTCTAAGGAGATACGGAATCGCAACGAAAAGTGTCGGCCTCGATCGCGCCAGCGCGGCGTGTGCCAACAGCAACGGGATCTGAGCGGACGCTGGTTCAATAAAGTGCCGGCGCAACAATCTTAAAACAATGGATCACGCGCGCGCAGGACTTGCCAGCGGGCGCTGCCTGCTGCACTATTTTCTTCACGGATTTCACGCTGGCTGAGTCAGCCCGGTTGATGCCCGTTACTGCATCGCCCAACTCGCTCACGCGAGTGCCTAAGCCGGCCTCATCTCCTGCAAGCCGGCGGCCGCAAGGCTGGAGATCTTCGTCAGCCTCTGCTCTCAATCGTTATCCTTCGCGCCTGCGCCAGTCATCTTTTCGGCGTTCTGCGCCAATCGCAGCAGCAGTCACCTGCGCCAACAGCGTCGTCACTACGCGGCGCCAGCCAGTAGTGACGACGCGCTTAAAGCCCCAGCCCACAAGGGATTGAGCGGCACATTCGCAAGTGACAGCCCCAAGTGACGAGCTCACTGGCGCATCGTTCTCGCCTAATCGCGCAATGCGGTTTGTCTTTACCTGCAATGGCAGGCGTCCTCAGCTAAGGCGTCACCGAGACGTACCCCCGAGCCTCGGGTAAATGGCTCACCTCGATGGAAAGACTTCCCACAGGAAGCGCCATCGACGCCAATGCCGCGTGCCGCGGTAGGCAAAAGGATAGAGACTCGGCACAAAACGGGCGTGGTGTCCCGTGTTCCCCGTAGTTCCCGTAGCGCTCAGGCGTTCGGGACGGACAGAAACACTTACCAAAAATGGGCTACACCAGCGACGATGACAGGGAGATATACCCGGGCAACAAGAGGACACGAACGACGAAGACAGAACTACTACCTACTCGGGTCCTTTTCGTGCGTCGAGGCAAGACGATTGCACCCCGGGGCTAACCACGCGCCAACGAAATTCATCCATCGCGATGCGCGCGATTAAACGGATTGCACATCCATAAGATGTAGCTTCCGAAAACAGATAGCGAATCCTTAGCTTCGAATCTAAACCGCTCATTCCAGTCGGTCGCCGCCGTGATGACCACGGCCGGCAAAGAGGGGAAGAGTTGCAGTTTATAATTCCGTCTGCTCGGCAGGGTTTAATTTGGTGCTATGGGTCGATCGCTGAGGAACGCAGTTACGGCGAGCGAGGTGCACAACATAAAGAAATGCAGAGTAATGCGCCGCTAATCGACCTTCAAGAATCACCGCTCTTGGCTCGCTCGAATACTTTCATTCCGTCGACATAGGTCATTTCGACGCGCGCATGGCGAATATCTTCATGTGCACAGGTGACGATGTCCCGGTCCAGCACGACCAGGTTGGCTACCTTCCCGACTTCGATGCTGCCCGCGCGGTC
>JANLSI010000461.1:0-1858 GCA_031362345.1 Pseudomonadota bacterium | reverse complement strand
GTGGGTGAATTGATTCATCGCGCCAGCAGCAAGCGTCTCGGTCGTTTCTTTCAGGACGAAGTCGCCGGCCCGCTCGGCCTTGAGTTCTGGATAGGCATGCCGGCGGCGCTACATGGGCGGGTGTCGCCGATGATTGCAGCGGTGCCCGATCAGGCTTGGATGGAATCACGCTTCGTGAAGGCCGCGCTGGGTGCCGCCGGTACACCGACCCAGTTGTTCATGCGCGATTTCCTATTGGTCGACGTCAACAGTGCGGTTTGTCACGCCGCCGAGATCGGTTCGGCCAATGGTCTTGCCAACGGTCGCGCGCTGGCCGGCATGTATGCGCCGCTCGCCAATGGCGGCAGCATCAATGGCACGCGCCTGGTCGGCCCCGACACCCTCGCGCGCATGGCGCGCACCAGCATGGCCAGCCACGACGATGCGACCCTGCTCGCGCCCATGCGCTTCTCAGAAGGCTATATGAAGGCCATCGACAATCGCACGACCCCCGGCACGGTGAATTCCAGTCTCTTGATCGCCGACAGCGCCTTCGGTCATGTCGGCGCTGGCGGCTCGCTGGGCTTTGCCGATCCACAGTGCCGCATGAGTTTCGGTTATGCGATGAACCGCATGGGCACTGGATTGCTGCTCAATTCACGCGGTCAGGCCTTGGTCGATGCTGCTTATGGCGCGCTTGGTTATCGTTCCGATGCCAGTGGTGTTTGGTGTCAGTAAGGACTGCGCTGGATCTCAGCGCGACGAGTCACTAGCATGGATGGCGGAAGAGCATCGTCTCCCGGTGGGGCGCCCGGACTTCAAATCCGGTGAGATGCACGCATGTGTGTCTGGCAGGTTCGACTCCTGCCTCTTTCGCCAAAAAATTTCTTCCAGCCCCGTTTTCAAGTTCCGCGCGCGCTCCGGAGGGTGAGGTGAGAGTCATGGCTAGTGCGTCTCCTATGGGGGTTGTTGGCTAGCGGTCGCTATGGGTTTCCGGGCCTCGCGTAGAATCGATGCATGCATCATGTCCATGACCATCAATTTGCCGACGCCGCCGCACTCACGAGCGCGCTGGCCGACGAGATCGCGCGCGCCATGCGCGCGGCCATCGCCGTGCGCGGACAGGCAAGCCTGGTGGTGTCCGGTGGTCGTACCCCGGTGGCCTTGTTCAATCGGCTTTCGATACAAGACCTCGATTGGCGTCGCGTCACCATTACCTTGGCCGACGAGCGTTGGGTTGAACTCGACGCGACGACCAGCAATGAACGACTGGTGCGTATCGAACTCTTGCGCAACAAGGCGGCGGACGCCCGCTTCATCGGATTGAAGTCCACCGCCAACTCGGTTGTCAGCGGCGCAACAAACGCGTGGCGCGAGCTGGCGCAGATCCCGCGACCCTTCGATTGGATCTTGTTGGGCATGGGCGACGACGGACATGCCGCTTCGCTGTTCCCCGCATCGGCATCGATTGCAGCAGCTTTGGATCCGTCGTTGCCGCCCGCCTGCATCGTTATGCAGGCCCCCGACCCGCCCTATGAGCGCTTGAGTCTGAACCTGGCGGCACTACTCGATGCGCGTCGCATCGCGGTGCACATTCAAGGCGCGACGAAATGGACGGTCTATCAAACGGCGCGGGCATCGGGTGCGACAGTTGCGCTGCCGATACGCGCGGTGTTGCGGCAGGCGCTCGTACCAGTCGATGTCTACTGGTCGCCAGCCAACTAGTGACAGCCGGGCGCGGGACGGCCGCTACCCACACTGGAGCGTGTACACTCGATGCGCGCGATTCCATAGCGTTGCAGAGGTTCCCATGAAAGTGCTGGTCACCGGTCATCTTGGCTATATCGGCGTCGAAGCGGTGTCTTTGTTCGCTGCTGCA
>JANLSI010000456.1:0-4597 GCA_031362345.1 Pseudomonadota bacterium | reverse complement strand
CCGATAACGGCGCTGCGTCCCCGCAGCGTGCGTGAACTCATACTCAAGCCACGGCGGCCACATCGGCAAAGTCGCGATAGCGCGCCGGAATAGCGAACTTGAAGACGCGCGCCGCGTTCAAGCCCAGTACCTTGGCGCGCTCACCATCGTCGAGCTTACCCATGCTGCGCTCGATAGCCGCGGCCGAATGTGGCCAGGTGCCTTCATGGTGAGGAAAGTCATTGGCCCACAGGAAGTTGTTGCCTAGACCATACTCGCGCATCAGATCGAGGCCCGGCCCATCCTCGCCGAAACTCGCGAAGGCGTTGGCGCGAAAGTATTCACTGGGCAGCGCTTTCAACTTGGGCCGCACCCACATGTGATGCTTGTGATAGGCCTCGTCCATGGCCGTCATCATCCACGGCACCCAGCCGATGCCGGCCTCGATGCTGCCGAATAGGAGCTTGGGAAAACGCTCGATGACCCCCGACGCGCACAGATTCACCAGCGGCTCCATGGTCGGCGCCAGCGAATGCACGGCGTAGTTGATAATCGCACCGCCATTGCCACGCGCCGTGCGCGGGTCGCGTCCAGTCGACACATGAAACGTAACGGGCAGGTCGCAGTCACAGATTGCCGCCCACAGCGGGTCGAAGAGTGGCAGGTTGTAATTGACATGCTCATGATCGGGCGCCCCCCACACCGGCTTACAGGGCAGCGACAGTCCACGGAAGCCGCGCTTGGCCGCGCGCTGTATCTCGGCAATAGCGCCTTCGACGTCAGCACTTGCAATGCAGGCCATCGGCGCCAGGCGATCGTTATGCTCGGCAAAGGTCTCCCATGCCCAGTCGTTATAGGCGCGACACATGGCCTGGCTGAATTCGACGTCCGGCGTCGCCCAGATGGTCAGACCCTTGTTGGGGAACATGATCTCGCAGTCAATGCCATCGCGTGCGAGCGCGGTCAGGCGCTCGGCGGGTGTCTTGCCCGATTCGCTGCGCTCGAGATCTTCGCCTTCGAGGGTGAAGCTGCCGATGCGGATCGGGCGGAAGCCTTCGGTCTTTTGCTGCTTGGAGCCGTCGCCACCGAGCACGATGCCGGGCAAGCGGTCCTGGAATTTCTTGTCCATGCGCGCGCTGAGGAAGTCGTTGGGTTCCTGTACGTGGCAATCGGCGGACACCATGAAGTATTTATTCGCCGCGCCAGGCCGGGGCGAGCGCGGCCAACCTTGACTACCCGGCGTGTCCTGGCGCCAGACGTTATTGAGATCGATCGCTGCCATGGGACTTACCTCGAAATGGAATTGACGTGTCGCTGATCCATGGTACGACGAGTGGCCGGTCGGACGTTACGTCGCTGCGGCCAGCAACATACCGACCGAGAGTCTGAGATCGGGCGTGATCGCCGCGTTGCCTGCACCTGCGCGCTCGACTATAAGAACCCCATCGCTTGCGCTGCGCAGACCAGGACGCACCCATGTCACAGACCGAACAGCCGCCCGAACTGGCCACGACCATGAAAGCCGACGAACGGCGCCTGGCTGCGGCCATCGGTGCGCAGATGCGCGAATTCCGCAAACAACTCGATGTCACCATGGCCGAGGTCGCCAGTCTGGCCGGTCTGTCGGTCGGCATGTTGTCCAAAATCGAACGGGGCGTGAGTTCCCCCTCGCTGAGCACGCTGACTGCGGTCGCTGCGGCGCTGAACGTGCCGGTCACGGCCTTCTTCCGCAAATACGAGGAACAGCGCGATTGCGCCTACGTGCGCGCCGGTGAAGGCCTGGTCATCGAGCGGGCCGGCACCCGCGCCGGTCACGAATACCGTCTGCTCGGCCACAGCATCCGCAGCCATCTGACGGTCGAGCCCTACCTCATCACCCTCACCGACGAATCCGAGGTCTTTCCGCTTTTCCAGCACGCGGGTGTGGAGTTCCTCTATATCCTCGCCGGCGAGGTGCTGTATCGGCACGCTCGCAAGACCTATCACCTGAAGGCCGGCGACTCGCTGTTTTTCGATGCCGACGCCGCCCATGGCCCGGAAGAATTGATCAGCCTGCCGGTCAAGATGATCGCGGTCTTGAGCCGCGCGAAAGAGGCCGAATAGGCCTTGCTGGAATTTTCATATTGGGATAATTTTGTTCCCAAAATGCAATTCCTGATTCGGGGTCAATTCGCCGACGGCGCCGTCACTAGCGTCAGCGCTGCGAAATCTTCCTGTTGAGTTCAGGGGTTCAGGATCAAGCTCAACGGATCGGATTAGCCGATCGGGACCCTAGCTATGTGTGGCATTGTTGGCCTCTTCGCCAAGACCCCTGAATTCGAATCCCAGCTCGGCTACTACCTGACACCGATGCTACTGGCAATGACTGATCGCGGCCCCGACAGTGCCGGCGTGGCGGTCTATCGCAACCCGGTGCCGGACGGCCAGGTCAAGCTCACCCTGCTCGCCACCGCGCCGTGGTTTTCCTGGCAGGATTTTGAGTACGCGCTGCGCAACGCTTTTCAAGGCGTCACCGGCCTGTGGCTAATGGGCAATCACGCGCTGCTCACGGCCTACGCCTACAGCGCTGACCTCAGCGCCTGGATCCGCGGCAACTTCCCCACCGTGCGCGTCAATAGTTCGGGCACTGTCATCGAGATCTACAAGCAGAAGGGTTTGCCGGCCGAGGTCGCGCATAATTTCGGCGTCTCGCAGTTCACCGGCACCCATGCGCTCGCCCATACCCGCATGGCGACCGAGAGTGCCGTCACCACTGAACACTCCCATCCGTTCTCGACCGGCGAAGATCTGTGTCTGGTCCACAACGGTTCACTGTCTAATCACAACCGATTGCGTAGCCAGCTCATCAAGCGCGGCATCCACTTCACCACCGACAACGACAGCGAAGTGGCGGCGGGTTTTCTGACCTGGCGCTTGCTGGAAGGCGACAGCCTTGAAGCCGCCCTTGAGCGCGCCATCGTCGAGTTGGACGGCTTCTACACCTTCGCCATCGGCACGCGTGATGGCTTCGCCGTATTGCGCGACCCCATCGCGTGCAAACCCGCCGTGATCGCCGAAACTGATCAATGGGTGGCGATGGCCTCCGAATACCGCGCCCTGGCGGTGCTGCCGGGCGCCGATCTCGCTGAATGCTGGGAGCCTGCCCCCGGCCGCATCTATAGCTGGAGCCACTGATATGGTCCACCAGTTCGACCTCACCCACGGCACCACGCGCGATCTCAACCACGCGCTGCACGAATTCAACGGCAGCGACGAAGCCGCTGCCTGGCAGATCAAGAATGCCAACGGCATGCATAACGTGGCGGTCGGCATCGACGCACCCTTGCTCGTCGATATCGAGGGCCACGTCGGCTATTACTGCGCCGGCATGAACAAATACGCGCGCGTCACCGTACACGGCAATGCTGGTCCCGGTGTCGCCGAGAACATGATGTCAGGCATGGTGCGTGTGACCGGCAGCGCCTCGCAGTATGCCGGCGCCACCGCCCACGGCGGCTTGCTCATCATCGAAGGCAATGCCAGCTCCCGTTGCGGCATTTCCATGAAGGGCGTCGACATCGTGGTGCACGGCACGGTCGGTCACATGAGCGCCTTCATGGCGCAATCGGGTCGACTGGTGGTGTGTGGCGACGCCGGCGATGCCCTGGGCGATTCGCTCTACGAAGCGCGTCTCTACGTCCGCGGTAACGTCGCCGGCCTCGGCGCCGACTGTGTCGAGAAAACCATGAAAGACAAACACAAACTGGAACTCGACGGCCTGCTGCGCGAGGCCGGCGTGACGGGTGCCGACGCGGCGGAATTCCGTCGCTTCGGCTCAGCCCGCACACTCTATAACTTCAACGTGGATAACGCCGATGCCTACTAAGCGCCGCCGCAAACGCGACCAGGTCGAAGCCGCCGAATTGCATTCGCGTCTGCGCGAATCGGCGACCTTTCCCCGCACGGTCATCGCCGAGATCCAGCGCGCCGCACGCACCGGTATCTACGACATTCGCGGCTTCGGCGCGAAACGCAGCATTCCGAGTTTCGATGATTTGTTGTTCCTCGGTGCGAGCATGTCGCGCTATCCACTCGAAGGCTATCGCGAACGCTGCGACACCAGCGTCACCCTCGGCACGCGTTATGCGAAAAAGCCTATCGAACTCAAAATTCCCATCACCATCGCCGGCATGAGTTTCGGCGCGCTGTCGGCGCCGGCCAAGGAAGCCCTGGGTCGGGGCGCGACCATCGCCGGCACCAGCACCACCACGGGCGACGGCGGCATGACCCACGAAGAGCGCGAGCATTCAAAGCTCCTGGTGTATCAAGTGCTGCCCTCACGCTATGGCCTGAACCCCGACGATCTGCGCCGCGCCGATTGCATTGAAATTGTCGTCGGTCAGGGCGCAAAACCCGGTGGCGGCGGCTTGCTGCTGGGGAAAAAGATCAGCGACCGGGTGGCGAAAATGCGCAACCTGCCACGCGGCATCGACCAACGCTCGGCCTGCCGCCACCCTGACTGGACCGGGCCGGATGATCTGGAAATCAAGATCATGGAAGTGCGCGAAATCACCGATTGGGAAAAGCCGATCTATGTGAAAATTGGCGGTGCGCGGCCGTATTACGATACGGCCCTCGC
>JANLSI010000451.1:0-8226 GCA_031362345.1 Pseudomonadota bacterium | reverse complement strand
TTCACCGGGAAACTTGCCTGGGTAGAGTAGCGGACGCAGGAAGAAATGATCCGGTTCGCGGATCAGGGCCTGGGTCTTGATGGGAGTGATCAGCCATTTGCGGCGCATGAACTCCGGTGTGAAGATGGTTTTCTGTTCTTCTTCCGTCCACTGACGCGGCGCCTGACCGTCGTGCATGCTGTAGCCGACCAAGTCATGTTCGACATTCCAATAGACGCTAATCTCGGACGAATAACCGAAATCGCCGCGTGCCGGATTCTCAATATCCGCCTGGCGCGCCTCGACCATCATGAGTTCGCCCGTGGGGCTGTATTTCTCCATGCGCAGCGGATAAAACAGATGCTTGTCCAACCAGAAGATGAGAGTCTTCTCGCTGTAATCCGGTAACCAGTCCTGGCGGATCGTAGCTTTCACCACCCAGCAATCGACACCGCCATCGCTGCGGTAATGGGCATAGGAATCGCCCATCATTTTGAGTGCAGAGGATTGCTGTTCGACGAAGCCCTTGCCGTGCCTGTTGAGCGTGATAGTCGGGCGCGTATTCGGAAAGCGCACTGTCTCGTAGAGTACGTCGGTGCCGAGTAGCTGCCATTCGAGCTCCCACGGATCGCGGCCGATGACGTCGTCGAAAGTCTGGGAGTTGTCCGGGAAGCGCTGGTCGCGGCGCGGCTGCGGCTGGCGGCGTACGCGACGCAGTTGTTCGGAATAGACGTAGAAATCCATCTTGGTGCGATGTTCCTTGTCGGTACGATAGGGCACCCACAGCTGCTGCGCGCCTTCGGATTCCGGTGGAAAGGTGTCGAATAAGGTCCAGCGCGCATAGGGCTCGCCGGGTTTGACGTCGCGGATATAACCTTCGAGGCCCGGTCGACCGACCGGCGAGGTGTAGCTCACCGACACGCCTTGGTTGATATAGCCCGAACTCGTCACCACGCCGAACAAGTCGACAATCTCCAGCGGCCAGCGCGAGATGTGCCCGAACTCGCTACTGCGATAACCCATTTCCTCGGCCGTATAGGGCGCCTGGAAGGGGTAGGCTTCAGCCGGAACATAGGCAAGCGCGCTATCGCGCGGTGTCGAGCTGCTGGGGTCGAACAGCGCTTGGTCGGCGACCGACATCTGTTCGAGGGATTTCCATTGTTCGTCACGCTCGTCGGCGACGGCTACCAGCGGTAGCGCGCAAGCAAGCAGTAGCACGCCCACCACCGGCCAGGTGCTGCGACGCGTTGTGTGGGTCGGAACAGCCACGCTCTGTGCCTCAGAATTCATAGCTCAATTCCCAGCCGACGTTGTCCCAATGATTGTATTGACCATAGGTATCGGTCGGTGCGCCGCCGTCGTAGCCGTTGTAGATCAGCTGGGCTTTTACGAACTGCGAGATCTTGTAGCTCAGACGCAATTTGGTCTTGACGCCCTGCCAGCCGCGATCGGGCCCGCTGATGACGGGGAAGACAGTGAATTCCATGCTCAGGCGGTCGCGGGTGAAACCGAAAGGGCGCGAGAAGAAGGCCACCGGGATCAGCGTCCATTCGTCGCCGAAACCGCCGCCAAAGCCTGGCCCGAGATGCTTGGTCCAGGCTAGGGTGCGGTAATAGGACGCCTGCAAAATAAAAGTCGAACGGCCCGGCAGACCGAACTCGGTGGCCACCGCTGCGCGCATGGTGTCGCGCTTGGTGGTGCCGTCGTTGAACAGACCATCACGCGCCAAGGCCTGCTTGCCGAAATCGACGAAACGCACGCCATTGCTATAGAGACCTTCAACACGCACCACCATCGGCAAGGTGCCGACCAAGGGCACGTGGGACAGCGCAAAGGCGTAGTCGGCCGTGACACCCGCGTGGTGCAGACGTTCATGACGCGGCTCGAGTCGCAGCAAGCTCTGACCGCCCGCCAGTTCGGTGCCGACAATATGGCTGACCGCGTTCTTGTCCCACCCGTAGTAATAGATGAGACCGTAGGACAGCGCGCCCTGCGTGCGATCGAAGCGGATGCCGTATTCATGGTCGGCGAACTTGTCGGCCTGCGGCCGGCGTACCGGCAGCATGATGTCGCTGCTGGTCTGGGCCAGGGCCGGTGAATACCACGGCATGCCGGGCAAGGCTTGACGGTCCTGCTCGAAATCGAAGATGTAGAGCACCTGCACCGAGTTTTGGCCGAAGTGATAGGTGGCGTTGGCCATCCACGCTGGCATGCGCCGCCATTCGTAGTCTTCGGACTCAAGCTGCACCGCTTCACGATGATCCATGCCATTGATGACGTCGATGAACTGGCCATCCATCTTGCCCCACGCGATCTGCTGCTTGCCAATCAGCAAATCAAACGACGGCTTGCGATAGCTGACATAGAACTCGCGCAGCAGCCGCTCACTGGTGTTATAGAGCTCGGCCTGCTGGTCATAGCCGTCGGCGTAAAGGCCTTTAGAACGCTGCCAGTCGTAGACGCCGTCGTACATCACATGGGTCACGGCATTGACGTCGAGACCGTCCTGGACGTGATAAGAGGTTTCGAGTTCGAGCAGGTTCTGCAATTGCAGAAAGCGGTAGTCCTGATTTTGGAAACCGGTGTGACCCTGCTGTTCAAGCAGGATGTCGGTCCATTGGCGCACGAAGCCTTTGAAGCGCAGATCGGGCACGGCCCGTTCGATCGGCGCACGGACATATTTGCCGACCGGGTCGAAGGTCGCCATGGCGCGATCAACTTCGGAAAACATGTCGGATACCGGACCGGCACTGGCATCGCCGGCCGTGGCTGCTGCCAACGCGGCCAGCACTACCGCGCGCCGCCAAACTGCTACGAAAGTCATTGCCGTTTTCCCCAAGTCGTCATTTCCAACCTGGCCCACGCCATTCGATGGCGATCAAATCGCCCTACGGGCAGGGTACTACTTTGCGAAAAGTGTCCTTGGACCACAGTGCTTTGTCGTCTGGCGTCTTGCCATCCTTGTGCCACTTCTCGCTAATCTGCAGGCAGAACGAGCCGGCGTTCTCGATGGTTTCTGTGCTGTCTTCGGGGCGCTCGTTACCGACTTTCATATTCGGGTTGGAGGCTGCGTAGTTGGGAACGATGGTGTTGGAGGCACAGGCCGCAGTCAAGGCGACCACGCCGGCGAGTATTGGGAAACGCAATTGCATGGCATCAACGGGCGCAGTGGTGCGCCCACTCCTTCAATAAAAAAAGAAACTACTTGCTCAAACCGCGCCCCTATCGGCGCGGATAGCGCGCGGCGCGCCATTGTGCGAGAGGCATCATAGGGTGTCAATTTAGCGTTCCGCCGCGCATTGCTGCGGATATTCGCAGCGCCGCCAAGAGTGCATCGCGATCATTGCGCGCGCGCTGCACACTGCTTTCAATGCCCAGCGCGACCCTATACACTTTTTCCGCTACGTCTATAGGGGTATTCGGAGTGATCGGTATCAACGATACACGCCGCCGGCAAGTTGTGTTCGGCGTGCTGCTCGCGGCGAGTCTGGTCGGTGCACCATGGGCTGCGCAGGCAGAACCACTGGCGGCCGCAGTCGCTGCGCAAACCGAGGCCGACAAGGCCGCCGCTGGCAGCCAACAGCGCATCGATGCGCTCGATGAACAGACCCAAGGCATCGCCGCCAAATACGTGCAGGCCTTGGCCGATGTCGACAGCCTCAACAAGTACAACGAGCAGCTCGCGCGCCAGGTTAAATCCCAGGATGCCGAAGTCACTTCCCTGGAACAACAGCTCGGCGCACTGCAGGTCACCGAACGCGAAGTCCAGCCGCTTATGCAGCAGATGGTCGACACGATTGATCAGTTCGTCGCGCTGGACGCACCCTTCCTGCTCGACGAACGGGCCAAGCGCGTTGCGAATCTGAAAGCAATGATGGAGCGCGCCGACGTCGCCATCGCCGAGAAATACCGCCGCATCCTTGAGGCTTACCAAATAGAACTCGAATACGGTCGCACCCTCGACGCTTATCAGGGCCGTCTGGGCGAGGGCGATGTTGCGCGTATCGTCGATTTCGTGCGCCTCGGCCGGGTCTCACTCATGTATCAAACCTTGGATGGGGCTGAGACTGGTTACTGGAACCAGGGCACGCGCAAGTGGCAGCGCGACGACAGTTTTGCCAAGGCGGTCAAGGATGCCCTGCATGTGGCGAAGAAGATCGGCGCGCCCGATCTGCTGCGAGTGCCGGTGCCAGCGCCGCAAGCCAGTGAGAAATCTTGATGAATGCTTGCTGCCGACTGGCCGCGTTGCTTGGCCTGTTGCTCGCCGGCGAGGCGTGCTTGGCCGCCGCCGACCTCGCCGAGCTGCTCAAGAAGACTGAGAGCAATGCCGCGATCGGCACCGCAGTCGCTGCCCAGCGCGCCGCCCAATACCAGGTTGCCGGCGGCGCCCAGCAGGCGCAGATGCTGAAGGATGCGCAGGCCGCGCGCGCCAGCGCCGAGGCCGCCAGCAAGGCGGCGCTGGAAAAATACAATGCCAACGAACTCAAGCTCGCCGAGCTCGACAAGCGTATGAAGGAAAACCTCGCGAGCCTCGGGCTCGGCGAGGTATTCGGGCTCGCCCGTCAGGTTGCCGGCGACAGCGCGACCATCATGCAGCAGTCGATGACCACCGCGCAGATTGCGGCCGCTGGCGCCGACGATCGGGTCGCCGCCCTGCGCGCGCTGGCCGAGGCCGATGCCGTGCCTGACGGCGTGGCGCTGAAGCGCCTGTGGACCGAACTGCTACGGGAAATGACCCTCGCCGGTCAGGTCGTAAAGTTCACGACCAAGGTCGGCCAGCCCAATGGCGGTCAGAGCGAACTGGAGGTGGTGCGGGTCGGGCCGTTTACCGCCAGCGCCGGCGCCGATTATTTGTCCTTCATTCCCGAATTGAAAACCTTTGTGCGTCTGTCGCGCCAACCGCCGGCGGATCTGCGCGCGCTGGCGACACGCCTGGCCAGCAGTGCGGATGGTTATGTGCCTGCAGCGGTCGATCCGGCCCGTGGCGCTTTGCTCGCGCTCTATGTCGAGCGCCCGAACTGGCTGGAACGTATCCACCGTGGCGGTGAAGTGACCTATGTGATCATCGCCGTCGGCGCGCTGGGTGTGGTCTTGTGGGCGGTGCAGTTCCTGTATCTGGTGGTGGTACGTTTCGGTGTGTGGTCGCAGCTGCGCAATCTGAATAAGCTGAGCAAGACCAATCCGCTCGGTCGCGTGCTGCTGGCTTTCAAGGGCGAAGGCGCGCGGATCGAACAGGACGCCGACATCGTCGAACTGCGCATCTCTGAAGCGGTGCTGCGCGAAGTGCCCAAGCTCGAACGCTTTCAGCCCTTTCTGCGTTTGGCCGTCGCGGCCGGCCCGCTGCTCGGTCTGATCGGCACGGTGGTCGGCATGATCGTGACCTTCCAGGCCATCACTGAATCGGGCTCTAGCGATCCTAAACTCATGGCCAACGGCATCGGCCAAGCCATGATCGCGACCGTCGCCGGGCTTGGCATCGCTATCCCGCTATTGTTCGGCAATTCCATCCTCGCCACGCTGTCGCGCGGCGTGGTGCAGATCCTCGACGAACAGAGCACCGGCCTGCTGGCCGCGACCCTGGAGCACAAGCGCGGTGCTTGATGCCGGCAACGCGTTCGGTGCGCTGGCAAACATGGCGCTCGCGGTCCGTCAATTGATCGACGAGGGGGGCCCGTTTGTATTCTGGATCTTCGCCTGCGGCGTGGTGTTGTGGACCCTGGTGCTCGAACGCTGCTGGTTCTTCTTGCGTGTGCTGCCGCGCTTGTCGCGCGAAGTCCAGCGCGAATGGCTGGCGCGACCCGAACGCGCGTCCTGGTGTGCGCGCCAGATCCGCGACGCGATGATTTCGCGCGTCAACGTGGCCATGACCACCGGCTTCCCGCTCTTGCAGGTGCTGGTGCCGTTGTCGCCGCTGCTGGGACTGATAGGCACCGTGAGCGGCATGCTGGAAGTGTTCGATTCGATGGCGCTGCGCGGCAGTGCCGATGCACGCACCATGGCCAGCGGGGTGTCCCACGCCATGATCTGCACCATGACCGGCCTGACCGTCAGCATCACCGGACTGTATCCCGTGCATTACTTCCGCAGCCGTGCGCGTCGCGAGACCGAACTGCTGGCCGATCGCTTGAGTTTCTGAGCCACTCACCGTCATGCGCATGCGTCGTTACCGCCATGAAGAGCACGAGTCGCAGCACGGTATCGATCTCGCGCCGATGCTCGACTTCGTACTGAATCTGCTGATCTTCTTCATCATCACCGCGATCTTCGTCAAGGAATACGGGCTTGAGGTCAATCGGCCGTCGAGCTTCGAGCAATCGAGTGCCGACACGCCGGCCATTACCGTCAGCGTGTTTGCCAATGGTGAGATTGCGGTTGACGGTCGACTGGTGGATCTGCGCGCGGTGCGCGCCAACATCGAACGCGCCCACACCGAGAACGCCAAGAGTGGCGTGTTGTTGATGGCCGATCCGAAAGCCAAGAACGGCGTGGTGATCGAGGCTGCCGATCAGGTGCGCCTGGGTGGCATAGCCGATATCACCTTCACCACTTCGCAATGAAGCGCGCACACCAGGGCCTGTGAAGTCACGCCGACACCACCCGGAAATCGAGGATCACGGCATTGATCTGGCACCGATGCTGGACTTTGTCTTGAACCTGCTGATCTTCTTCATCATCACCACTTCTTTCATCAAGGAGACGGGCGTGACGGTGGTGAAGCCCAATGCGGCGACGGTCGAGCACCGCGAGTCCGGCAATATTCTGATTGCGGTGCGCGCCAATGACGATATCTGGATGGAAAAGCGCCAGGTCGACGTTCGCGATGTGCGTGCTGCCATCGAACGTCTGCATGTCGAGCGCCCGGAAGACACTGCGGTGATCGTCGCCGATCGCAATTCCAGCGCGGCGGCGATGGCCAAGATCATGGACGAAGTGCGGGCCGGTGGTATCAAAGAGGTCTCCTTGGCCGCTGCGCCGCAGGGAGGTCGTTGAGGCCATGGCCGCGCTCGGCGTGCTGAGAGTGCCGGTGGCCTTGGGCTTGGCACTGGTCATTACCGCCTCGATGTATTGGTTTCTGGCGCGACTGATCCAGGCGCCGTCTGATCAGGGCGAGTTGGCCAAGGCCACCCGCATTGAATTCACCCGTATGCGCAAGGACACCGCAGTGGAATCCAAGCGCGAAGAATTGCGCAAAGCCGCCCGCGAGCCCGTGGCGCAAGTGCCCCTCGCCCCACGCATGGCGATGTCGAGCAGCAACGCGGTGGCGGCCGCACCGGTGCAGATGGTGCAACCCCGCATCGAAACCAGCAGTGTGAAGATGAACCTCACCGCCGGTGGTTCGGATCGCGCCGTCGCGCCGCTGGTGCGGGTCAATCCCGAATACCCACGCCGCGCGCTGGAACGTAGCATCGAAGGCTGGGTGCACGTGCGCTTCACGATCACGGCGGCCGGCTCGGTCAAGGATCTGGTGGTGGTCGATGCCGAGCCCAAGGGTGTATTCGACGAAGCGGCGTCCAAAGCCGTGCTGCGCTGGCGCTATAACCCGCGCGTTGAAAATGGCGCGGCAGTTGAGCGGGTCGGCGAACAGACCTTGATCCGCTTCAAGCTCGAGAACTGAGCCGTGGCCCATTCATCCCCATCGCAATTCACGCGGCTGGCCGTGCTGCTGCTGGCGGTGTTGCTGGCTGGCGCTGCCGGGGCGGAGGACAAGCAGAAAAGCGCCGAAGGCCAGCGCGAGGCGCCGCAGCTCGGCGCCGCCGTGGGCAAGCAGATCAACGACGCCATCGAATTGCTGAATGCCAAGAATCCCGGCGGCGCGAAGGCCGCCATCGGCAAGCTCAAGCTCGAGAACTTATCGCCCTTCGAGCGCTCACGCGTCGAGCAGATCCTGGCGTCCATTGATAACGACAGCGAGAATTTCGCCGGTGCCGCCAAGCATCTCGCCGCCGCCCTTGAGGCTGGCGGCCTGACCGGCGACGAAGCGCTGCAGGTCAAGTTTCAGGTCGCCCAGCTCTATCTGGCCCAGGACCGGTGGCAGGACGGTGCAGCCGCGCTTGAGCAATGGTTCAAGCTCGCGCCGACGCCCAATGCCTCGGCCTATTACATGCTGGCGATGGCCTACTATCAGCAGAACGACTTCAGCCATGCGCTGCCCCCTGCCGAGAAGGCGGTGCAGGCCAGCGACAAGCCGCAGCCGAGCTGGGTGCAACTCCTGCTCGCCCTCTACCTGCATCTGGAGAAATGGGACAA
>JANLSI010000447.1:0-1613 GCA_031362345.1 Pseudomonadota bacterium | reverse complement strand
GCGAGCAGCTCGCCGAGTGGTTCGGGCTCTGGCCATTCGGTGACATAGGGAAGGAGTGTTCAGAGCTTGCCTTTCCCCCAGGCGAACCGATGCAACTGTACGATTGACGAAGCGACGAAACACAAAAGACAAGTTCTGAATACGCAATCGCGCACCAGCGTCAAATTGCGCAGCAAGAAACGAGCTGCGGACGCGGATATTGGCCGCCACACTTTCCGCAATCGGCGCGCGCGGCAGCCAGCTATACTGTGGCACGCATTCGACAGTGCAATACCCGCATCACTGCTTTTCACGACGGAGAGGAAGAATTATGCCAAGCGTGACCTACAGCACGATTTTCGACCACACGGCAGAGCAGGTCTGGGCCGTGATCCGCGATTTCAACAGCTATCCGGTGTGGGTGGCATCGGTCACCGAGAGTCATATTGAAAACGGCAAGAGCGGCGACACTGTGGGTGCGATCCGCAATTTCACCGAATACGGGGTGGGCATCCGCCAACGACTGGTAGCCTTCTCCGATGTCGAGCGCTTCTATACCTACGAATCGTGTGCACCATTGGGCGCCATCACCCGTTACCAGGGCACCGGGCGGGTCACGCCGGTTGTCGATGGCAATCGCGCGTTCATGCAGTGGACGATAGACCTCGAGTGCCCCGAGGCAGAAAGCGACAATTGCGTTAATCTTCTGCGCGAGGCGATGCCGCAATGGTTCAAATCCCTGCGCGCCGTGCTTGAACGATAAACACATAGCGCGCACTGCGCGTGCGACCATGCTCAGCGCTGCGATCACGATCCGGAATTTCACGGAGCCATAGCGCCAAGGGAATTGTCTTCCAAGGAATTTTCACTGCTTAGACCCGCCGCCATAGATTCATTATTTGCCGGTTCTGGTAGAAAATGCCGGCCCGGTGCTCTTGGTTCTCCAGAGTCAGATTTTTTTGGTCAGGCGGCCGCAGGTAGCGCATAGAAAAGCGGGTATCCGAGCGGGTATCGAGAAGCGTCTTCTGGGACAAATACCAGAAATTACAATAGGATACCCTCGATATGGTCCTCATGATCGATAACTACGACTCCTTCACTTATAACCTCGTGCAGTACTGCGGGGAATTGGGGCAAGAGGTGCGGGTGGAGCGCAACGACGCGATATCCGTCGCAGATATTCGCGCCATGTCACCGCAATACATCATTATCTCGCCGGGGCCATGCAGCCCGGATCAGGCCGGCATCTCGCTGGCGGTGGTCAGCGAGTTGTGCGGTGAATTCCCCATTCTCGGCGTGTGTCTGGGGCATCAGAGCATCGCCCAGGCTTTTGGCGGGCGCGTGATACATGCCAAGCGCGTGATGCACGGCAAGACCTCGCCCATTCATCATCAGGGTCAGAGTGTTTTCGTGGGCCTAGAAACCCCGTTTACGGCGACCCGTTACCATTCGCTGGTGGCGGAGCGTGCAACGCTGCCGGCATGTTTGGAGATTACTGCCTGGACCGAGGACGAAGACGGCGGCTTCGACGAGATCATGGGGCTGCGACACAAGACCCTGCCGGTACACGGCGTGCAGTTCCATCCCGAATCCATCCTCACCGCCCATGGCCACCAACTATTGGCGAACTTCTT
>JANLSI010000443.1:0-5466 GCA_031362345.1 Pseudomonadota bacterium | reverse complement strand
GAAACCGATCGCACAGATCAGTTGTGCATAGGTAAGCCCGAGGCTTTTGGCGATCTGGCGGGTGCGGGCCACGCCACCGCCCGGTCGTTCCGGCTGACTGGCAGCAGATTTATACAGCGACTTCAGCAGTTCCTCACTGGGCGCGATAAGAAGTTCCTCGAACTGGCTCATCTGCGTCGCCGGTGCTCACTTTGATCTGTGGTCGATGGATAGTAACTCAGTTCGAAACAGCGTGTGCATCGTCGGTCCTTGACTGCTCGCTGTTAGCGGCCTCACGCAGGGCCCGCTGTAGCGTGCCGAAACGACGGATCCAGGGCTGGTTAGCGCGCAGCGCAGCGGGCAAGTCGCCGAGCGCGCGGTTGGCGCTCGCGCGATCGGCATAGACACCGACGATGGCACTGTAGGGCTGGCGCGAAGTGGGACGCTCGCGCACGCAGGCCGCATCGACGTCATGGATCTGGTTTTGTAGCAATGCGACCAGCGTCTCAGCGCTGGCGCCGCTCGCGATCTGGACGGTATAGGCGGTCTCGGGCTGAGCCATCACCCAGGTCTGATCCCGTAACGACAGGACCGCCGGTCCGCGCTCTTCAAGCTTGTGCAGCGCCGCGCTAGCCGGTAGGGCAGCGAGCGCGCTTGCGGCCGGCGCGAAAGTCGCTGCGGCTGCCGCATACCAGCGCCGTGCAGCGGCGAGTTCCTCGTTATCCGTGGCCGCACGCGCGAGCAGCGTGGCGAGATTGTACTGTGCCGGCGCATAGCCTTGCGCCGCCGCGCATTGCAGCCAACGTCGCGCCGTGCGCTCATCGCGAGTCGCCAGCCGTGTACCGAGCGCGAAGCAGGCCAGCACGTGCTGTTGCGCCGCCGCGGCTTCGAATGCGGCGTCGGCTTCGGCGGGATGTTCGAGGTCATCAGCCAGCAGCAGACCGAGGCTGTATTGAGCCTCGGCGTGGCCGGCCTGCGCTGCCATCCGCCACCAGCGCAGCGCGCTGGCGAAGTCGCGGGGAGTGGTGTGATAGGCAAGCGCACCGAGCGTATAGGCGGCGCGCCCGTCGCCGATCTGTGCGGCATGCTCAAGCGCGCCGCGCGCCGCACGCAGATCGCCGTTAAGGTGACCGCTGACGATCAATTCGGCCTGTGCAAGGCGTGCTTGATGGTCGTCTTGCGCGACGGCGGTCGCGAGCCCACTGGCCACTTCGGCAGGCACTGTGCCCGCTAGCGGTCCGCCCGCAGTGGCCAGCACCGCGACTAATAATGGTAGCGTCGCTCCCATGTCAGGCGGACTGAACGAGCGGCTGGTTGGCGGCGCAAGTCAGCAGACTCATCTTCGATTTCAGATTCACGCGGAACTCAGGCCTCAATCCGCATCGAGAAGTCGACGGCGCGTAGATGTTTGGTCAGAGCACCGATGGAGATAAAATCGGCACCGATCTGACCCAGCGCCGCAAGCGCTTCAAGCTCGAGGCCGCCTGAGATCTCGACCTGGGCGCGGCCGGCGACATGGGCAGTCGCGACGCGCATCGCTACCACATCGAAGTTGTCGAGCATGATCATTTCGACACCGTTGGCGAGCGCTTCGTCGAGGTCCTGCATGTTCTCTACTTCGACTTCGATACGCAGCTGCGGGTGGGAACGGCGCAGCGCACCGACCGCAGCGCTGATCGAACCGGCTGCCGCGATGTGGTTCTCCTTGATAAGGATGGCGTCGAACAGTCCCATGCGATGATTCACGCCGCCACCAGCGCGAACCGCGTACTTCTGCGCGCTGCGCAGACCGGGCACAGTCTTGCGCGTGTCGAGCACGCGGGTGCGGGTTTCGCCTAGCGCGTTGACATAGTCGCGCGTGACGGTGGCGGTGGCGGATAGAGTCTGCAAAAAATTTAGCGCCGTACGCTCGCCGGTTACGATCGCGCGCGCCGGACCGGCGAGGCGGCATACCACGTCGTCGCGCGCTAGCGCTGCGCCTTCCTCATGCAGCCAGGTGACTACCACCGCAGGGTCCAGGTGGCGGAATACGCAGTCAAACCACGGTGCACCTGCCAGTACAGCGGTCTCGCGACAGATCACGCGCGCATTGCACAGACGCTGCGCCGGGATCAGGCTGGCGGTCACATCGCCACTGCCGACATCCTCGTGTAGGGCATTAAGTACGGCGGCGTCGATGTCGGTGGGAATAGTGAGCGTGGGGTTTGCGCATGGCATAGGGGCGTTGGTCCGGTGGCAAGCGATCGGCGGTGAATATTGTGACGTCGGATGCTAACCTAGGCTCCCCCGCCGCGTGGAGCGGCAGACTATCGCCGGCGCGTCGACTGGCGGCTATCTTACAAGGATCCACCGTGAACACCGCAATTCGACTGCCCATGGTATGCGAAGCCGTGGCCCCGACACGTGCCATCCCGAGCTTGTGGGATGACGTCGCGCACGGTCTATTCAGCGCCCCGCGACGCCTGCCCGCCAAATATTTTTACGATGAACGCGGCTCGCTGTTGTTCGATCAGATCTGCAATGTGCCCGAGTACTATCCGACCCGCACAGAGAGTGCACTGCTCGCCGAAGTGTCCGGCGATATCATTGCCAGTGCGCGGCCGGCCTCCATCATCGAGCTTGGCAGCGGCATGTCGCGTAAGACCTTCCATCTGCTCGACGCTTGCGCGGCGCGCGAATGCTTTCCGAACTATGTGCCGTTTGACGTCTGCGACGAAGTGCTGCTAGCGAGCGGCGAACGCCTGATGCAGAGCTACCCATGGTTGGACGTGCAGCCCTTGCTGGGCGATTACGGTGCCGGGCTGGCCAACCTGCCGCGTCGCGGGCGACGTAATCTGGTGGCTTTTCTGGGCGGCACCATCGGCAATTTTACCGCCGCCGAGAGTCATGATTTCCTCACTGAGTTGCGCGCCTTCATGGGGCGTGAGGATCGCCTGCTGCTGGGTGCAGATCGGGTCAAGCGGCCGGAACTATTGCACGCTGCTTACAATGATTTCGCCGGTATCACAGCGGAATTCAACCGCAACGTATTGAAGGTGATCAATCGCGAACTGGGCGCCGACTTCGACCTTGAGCGTTTTGCCCACTACGCCTACTTCAATCCATCGCAATCGCAGATCGAGATGCACCTGGTGGCAATGACGGCGCAACGCGTGCGTTTCGCCACCACCGATGCCGTGCTTGATCTGGTCGAAGGCGACACCATTCAGACTGAAATCAGTCGCAAGTTTACCCGCAAATCGTTGGACGCCATGCTGCGCGACGCCGGTTTCGAGATCGAACGCCACTACGAATCGCGCGGTCCGGCTTTCTCGCTGGTGCTTGCGCGTCCGGTGTGAGCCTGGCGATCATGGCGACAGACGAGCGGCGTCATGGCTGGCTGCCAGGAGCGCATGCGGTGCCGTCGCCCAATTTCGACGCGCGGCCGCGCAACACCGTTATCGATCTATTGGTGGTCCACGCTATCAGTCTGCCACCCGGTGAGTTCGGCGGCGCCTACATCGAACAGCTCTTCACCAATCGCCTCGCAGCCGACGCGCATCCGTATTTCGCCACCCTCGATGGCCTGCGGGTGTCGGCTCACTTCCTGATCTTACGCAATGGACGCTTAATTCAATTCGTCGACGTTTTCGCGCGCGCGTGGCACGCCGGTGATTCGAATTGGCAAGGCCGTACGCGCTGCAATGATTTTTCCGTCGGCGTAGAACTCGAAGGGTGTGATGAGCAACCCTTCGCGGATGCCCAGTACGCAACACTTGGGCCCTTGCTTGAGGATCTGTTTGATTTGCTGCCGGCGCTCAGCGTCGAGCGTCTGGTCGGTCACAGCGACATTGCGCCGGCGCGAAAGACCGATCCTGGGCCACTTTTTGATTGGAATCGCTTGCGTCAAACGCTATCGCGATGAACTTCCTGCTGAAGTTGATCGCTATCACTATTGAGTTCACTTGGCGTGTTGCGTCCACCTAGGAATTCGCTGACCCGCATAGCGCGCTGACCGCTGCGGTCGCAGACCAGCACCGCATCCTGTTCGTACCAATCGCCGAGCACGATACGCCGGCGCTGGTCCAGCCCGTAGTCGTGCACGGCCGGGCGATGGGTGTGGCCGTGAATCAAGAGTTTGACGTCGTAACGGGCCATGACTTGGGCGACGGTGGTTTCGTCGACGTCCATAATCGCATCGTCCTTGCGTCGCATCGACGCAGTCGTCCCGGCGCGGGTTCGCTGGGCTATGCGCTGGCGCCAGGCCAGTGGCGTGGCGAGAAAGAGATGGCGAGTGAGGGGGTGGCGTACTACGCGACGAAACCGCTGGTAGTTGAGGTCGCGCGTGCAGAGCAGATCGCCATGAGTGACGAGCGTTGGCGTGTTGTAGAGATCAATCACCGCATAGTCATCCAGCAGTCGTGCGCCACTCGCGGCGACGAAGCGCGGACCGTAGAGGAAGTCGCGGTTGCCGCAACCGACATGCAGTGCGACGCCAGCCGATGTCAGCGTGGCCAGGGCGGCGACGACCGCTGTATTGGGCGGCGTGTGGTCGTCATCGCCCAGCCATACTTCGAACAAATCGCCGAGGATATAGAGCGCCTGCACACCTTGCCGGGCGCAGGCGATGAACTCAAGAAAAAGCCTTAGCTGCGCCGGACGCGCGCTGCTCAGATGCAGATCGGAGACGAACAGCGTCGTCATCGCGCCCGGGGCAAAGCCGTATTCAGACGATGACGACGCTGGCGCTGAGAATTTCGACGGGTTCCGCAGGGACGTCCTGCTGGGAGCCATGGGAATGAGTTTTGACAGCCTTGATGGCATTCACGGTATCCAGGCCATCGGTCACACGACCAAATACACAATAGCCCCAGCCGCTGGAGGTAGGACTGCTGTGATTGAGGAAGTCGTTATCTTTGACGTTAATAAAGAATTGCGACGACGCGGAATGGGGATCGGAGGTGCGCGCCATGGCGACGGTGCCGTGGTCGTTGCGCAGGCCATTGTTTGCTTCGTTCTTGATCGAGGCCGCAGTGGCTTTTTGGTGCATATCGCGGTCCATGCCGCCGCCTTGAATCATGAAATTACTGATCACCCGGTGAAAGATCGTACCGTTGTAATGACCGCTTTCGACGTAGGCAATGAAGTTCTTGGTCGTTTCCGGCGCCGCGACGGCGTCGAGTTCAAGTGTGATGTCACCCATGGAAGTGGTGAGTTTGACAACTGGCATGCGGGCCTCCGGCGCTGGGCGCGGTCGTGAATATCGTAGGTAGGTGCTGCGCCGTAAGGGCGATGGCGTTGCACGCGCCCGCGTTAGCCGGCGCGCAGGGCGCTCATGGTGCCGGGAGCGCCACGCCCGTGCAAGCGCGGGGTAGTGCCCTGATGGCCGAGATATAGGTTTGTTTCTTAGAGGGCAATGTGCGAGGGGATCCGGTCACGCACGTTGACCCGCTAGGGAGGCGTGCGTATCATCGCCGCTCCCGTCGGGCAGGCATGGCTTACGACGCC
>JANLSI010000425.1:0-5041 GCA_031362345.1 Pseudomonadota bacterium | reverse complement strand
GCCATTGAAATGATCTCGTTGATGCGTCAGCTGTGAGCAAAAGTGGTAGTGGCGGACACCACGGTCGGGTGCGCGCCCGCCGTTGTGCCGTGCAGGCGCTCTACCAATGGCAAATGGCCGGTCAGGAACCGCGTGACATCGTGCAGGAGTTCGTTGCGGAGCGTGAACTGGTAAGCGTCGACATGGAGTACTTCACGACACTCGTTCGAGAGGTGCCGCGGTACTTCGATACCCTGCAGGCCGATCTCACGCCCTTTCTCGATCGTGAATGGCGCCAACTCGACCCGGTCGAGCGCAGTGTGCTGCTGATCGGCGCCTATGAGATGCGCTATTGCCTCGAAATCCCCTATCGCGTCGTCATCAATGAAGGCGTCGAGCTGTGCAAAATGTTCGGCACGGTCGAAGGCCATCGCTACGTTAATGGGGTACTTGACCGTCTCGCCCACACCACCCGTGGTGCGGAAGTCAACGCACCCCATAACGCCTGACGGCAGCCGCCGGCGCCATGGATGAGTTCGAGCTCATCGCGCGCTACTTCGCGCCGCTCGAAACCGCGAGCCCGGAACTGTTGCTCGGCATTGGCGACGATGCGGCGGTGATCGCCGTGCCGCCGCCGGCGCGCCTGGTGGTGGCGGTCGACACTCTGGTTGAGGGCGTGCATTTTCCCGCTGCGCTGCGTGCCGATGCGATCGGCCATCGCCTCGCGGCGGTCAATCTAAGCGATCTGGCGGCGATGGGTGCGTTGCCGCGTTTCGCGACCTTGGCCTTGACCGTGCCGCAGCTTAACGAGCCATGGCTGGCGGCCTTTGCCGCGGGTCTCGGTCATACCCTGGGAGCGGCCGGCGTGAGTCTCATCGGCGGCGACACGACCCGCGGTCCCTTGACCCTCACCTTGCAAGTGCTGGGCTTCGTCGCGGGCGCAGCGCTGACGCGGCGGGGTGCACGCTGCGGCGATGTGATCGCCGTGTCCGGCACTCTCGGCGATGCGCGGGCCGGCCTCGATCTCGCCCTGGCGGCGCCCGCAGCAGCGGACGACGATGCCTTGCTGGCGCGTTTTCTATGGCCAACGCCGCGACTCGCGCTCGGTCGTGCGCTGCGCACCCTGGCGAGTGCCGCCATCGATGTTTCCGACGGCTTGGTGGCGGATCTCGGCCACATCATGGGTCAGAGCGGCTGCCGTGCGGTGCTGGACGTCGAACGACTGCCCTTGTCGGCGGCCTTGCTGGCACGGGTCGGGCTGGCCACCGCCCGCGACTATGCGCTGACCGGCGGCGACGACTATGAACTGGCCGTGTGTATTCCCGCCGCCCAGCTCGCCGCTGCACAGCGCGCGGCGCAGCGAGCCGAGGTGCCATTAACGGTGATCGGCGAAGTCGTAAGCGGCGCCGGCGTGCAATGTCGCGACAGCGCGGGCCGGGATGTCACGCCGGCCGCCGGTGGCTATCGCCATTTTATTTGAACGGGCGTCGGCGCTCGTGCGCCGTGGGCTATCATCACTAGCGTGCTGATCAGCGACGTGAGTTCGTCGCCCGCGATGCTCGCCCTTGTGAGGATAGGCCCATGGCACGTCTACAACATTGCTTGGCGTTGTTACTCAGCCTGTGCAGCGCAGGTCTGGTCAGCGCTGCCGAGCCCGCGACCACCTCGCCCGTCGACCTCTGGGCGACTTTGCTCAAGCCCAAATATTTCGGCGCCGTACCGCTCGTTGAGGGCCACGGCATCATCGACATGAGGACGCCCTACCGCGCCGAGGACGCCGCTTTCACACCGGTCGCGCTGACTGCCGGCATTGCGCAGAGCCAGGCGCGCTACATCAAGGACATCTATGTCTTCGTCGAGAACAATCCGCAGCCGCTGGCCGCTGTCTTCCATCTGACACCGGCGGTGGGGCGTGCTGATCTGGCCTTGCGGGTGCGGGTCGACCAGTACACCAATATTCGCGCGGTGGCGGTATTGAATACCGGCGAGCACCACATGGTGAGCAATTTCGTCAAGGCCCAGGGCGGTTGTTCAGCGCCGGCAGCGGCCGACTTCGATAAGGCCATGCAGCACATGGGCGAAATGAAGTTCCGCGCCGTCGGCGCTGACATTCAGGGCGATCTCATGCTCGGCCAGTTGCTGCTCAGTCATCCCAATGTCACCGGCATGCAGAAAGATCAGAAGACCCAGTTGATCCGCCCCGAGCACTACGTGAAGACCATCCGTCTGTATGACGGCGCGACCTTGCTTATGACCGCTGAGACCGGTTTCTCAGTCAGCGAAGATCCCAGTTTCCGCTTCTTCTTCCGTGCCGATGGCGCTGCCGAGATCCGCGCTGAAGTGGAGGATTCCAAGGGCCTGCACTGGCAGGAGAGCTTCAAGATCAAGGGCTGAAGGCGTGCTGGCGGCCGCGCGCCGGCCCGCGCTGGATTTCGGTCCGTGAGGAGTGCTAAGCCATGAATGCTAATTTCCGCCAACGCTTGCGCGCCTGCGAAACTTTGCTCGGCACCATCGTCACGCTGGAGGCGCCGGAAGTGGTCGAGACACTGTGCCACCTCGGCTATGACTGGCTGTTCATCGAAACCGAACACGCGCCGCTCGCACCGCCGGCGGTGCAGCGCATTATTCAGACTGCCGGCACCACGCCCTGCGTGGTCAGGCTGTCGCGCGGCGATGAGATTTCCATTAAGCGCGCGCTGGACGCCGGCGCCGCCGGCATTATCGTGCCGCAGGTCAATTCCGCCGCCTATGCGCGCCTGATTGTGAGCTATGCCAAGTTCGCGCCGATGGGCAGCCGTGGCTTCGGTCTGTCGCGCGCCAGCATGTATGGCTTGCAGGCCGAGCACTACGTTGCGCGCGCCAATGACAGCACCTCAATTATCGTGCTGGCCGAGCACGTCGACGCGGTCGAGAACATCGCGGAGATCTGCGCCGTCGAGGGTGTCGACGCGGTATTCATCGGTCCCTATGACTTGTCGGCGAGCATGAACAAGATCGGACGCGTACACGATCGCGAAGTGGTGGACGCCATTCATCACATCCGCGATGTTTGTCGCGCCCACCGCATGCCGGTCGGCATCCACGGCGCCACACCCGATTTTCTCCTGGCGCGCATGGGCGAAGGCTTCTCGCTATTATCCTGCGGCGCTGACATCGCGATCTTCGCGCGCGGCGCGCGGCAATTACTCGACACGCTACGTGGAGCCTGACACCGATGGACGCTGCTCTCAAACAAGCACTGCTGGAACTCGACTGTGCGTCGCTAGCCGATGCCGACAAGTCGATGCGCGTGATGGATGCCGGCTTACGCCCGATCAACAGTGGCGCAAAGCTGCTCGGGGTAGCGCGTACGGTGCGTTGCCACGAGGATTTTCTGGCGGTCATTCGCGCGTTGGATGCATCCCTGCCTGGCGAAGTGTTGGTGGTCGATACCCAGGGCAGCCGTCGCGCGGTGGTCGGCGAATTGTTCTCGATAGAAGCGGCGCGCCGTGGCCTGGCCGGCATCATCGTCGATGGCACCGTGCGCGACGTGCACATGCTGCGCAGCCTGACCCTACCGGTTTATGCCCGTGGTCTGTGTCCGCTATCGGGCACGGTGCGTGATCTCGGCAGTCTGCAGCTGCCAGTCGTGTGTGGTGGCGTGGTGGTCAATCCCGGTGACATCGTGATCGGTGACGACGATGGCATCATCGTCGCTACGGCTGCGGTGCTGGCCGCGTTGGTGCCCCAGGCTCGTGACATCGAGGCGCGCGAGACCGAACTGCGCGCGCGCATGGCGGCCGGCCGTGGACTGGTCTCTATGCTCAACCTGGCCGAGCACGTCGGCGCCCTCGAGCGCGGCGCAGCCAGCAAGCTGGCCTTCAAACTCGATGATTGAAAAGTCCGCAACATGAACATCACCAACTTGCGCCGACTTGGCGTAATAGCCCTGACCTGCATCGCGCCATGGGCGGCGGCTCGTGCCGACGAGACGGGCGATAGGCAGGCGAGGGCCGCTGATTTCGCCACCTGTGCGGCGTATTACTTCAACGCCGTCAATGTCAAACCGGTGACGGAATACGAAGCTGTCTACGGCAGTGGCGAGCGTGCCTTCAACGAAGCTATCAAGCTGGTCGGGCGTCAGCAGGTCGACGACTTGATGGCGCGCACTTCCGGCGAAATGATGAACTTCATGGCTTCTGACTGGAGAAACTTTGCCAGCGTTGAAAAGCGCTACGGTGCCGATTGTGAGGTACTGATGGCCAGCGTGCCCATGCCGTGAAAGCGCTCAAGTGCGTTCGAGCGGCACGCGTCGCAGATACCAGATTAAATCCATCTCCGGTGCGGCCAGTCCGCAGGCGGTGATGGCCGCCGAGATCTGGCCGCGATGGTGGGTGGCGTGATTGAACACATGCAAAAGCAAGCTTGCGCTTTCCTGTTCGAAACCCGTGCCCGCCATAGTGGTGTAGCGCAGCGGCGCGGCGAGTTGGGTGTCGCTCTGCGCTGCCAGCCAATCCTGCCAGCGCGCGCTCTGGGTATAGAGCGCCTGTTCGAGTTTCTCGCGATCGGTTTCGAGTTCCGCGTCCAGGCCGCTGACGGCGAAGGGCGCGGCGGCTACGCGCCCGAACCACACGCGATCGGCCACCAGCAGGTGGTTGAGGGTGCGGTGAATACTGCGAAAAAACAGGCCGAGATCAGCGCGGTACTGCGTATCGTCCAGCGGCAGCAGTGCTGCATAGAGAACGTCGAAGGTCCACCGGTGGTAGGCGGCCAACAGTTGCAGGTGTTGCTTCATGGCACTCCCGGTCGCACGTGGCGACGACGTGGTCGAAGGGCGATCGCGCCCGCTAGCGAACCAAAGTGCGCCCCCATCGGCCGTACGCCGCCATGATGAATTGCGCGGTGCGATCAGCGCAACGTACCATGCGCTTTTCCCCGCGATCGTTTGCATTTGAACGGTCGCCGACAGCCCATGAGGAGCATCCATGAACGGCGCCCATACTCTGCTTGATACCTTGGTCGACGCCGGCATCGAAGTCTGCTTCGCCAATCCCGGCACGTCCGAGATGCATCTCGTCACGGC
>JANLSI010000421.1:0-6290 GCA_031362345.1 Pseudomonadota bacterium | reverse complement strand
GATGAAGTCGCCGTTGATGTCGGCGACCCACAACTTATTGTCGACAAAGCGGACGTTCCATGGATTGATGAAGCCGCTCGCCACCAGTTCGAGTTTGCCTGCGGCGGTCACGCGATGCAGCTTGCCGTCGGCCGCGAGTGGCCGACCTGCTGGCACCGGAATCTCATAGGATCCGACTTCGACGACAAAGATCTGACCGCCATAGGCACCGAAGCCGGCTGGCGCGAAGTCGATGGAACCAAACATGGTCGGCGCTTCGGCGATGGCCTTGTTGTCGACCTTGCCATCGGCATGGATGGCGAGAATGGCGCTGCCGCGTGCGGCGAAAATGCCGCCGCGCACGACCGTCACGAGCAGCGAGCGACCGTCGGGCGTGAAGCGCAGATACAAAGGCCCGCCTTGCTGGTTCGGGTCGAGGCGTACGAAAGGTTCGCAGCGACCGTCGGGCGTGATCTGGTAGATAGTGTTATTGAGCGTGGTCGAGGCGTAGAGCTTGCCGAAGAACGGACTGCCCGGCGGGCCGAAGCGTGCATCAACGCCGATGCCGGCGGTTTCTTTGGCGTTGCTGGCCGGCATCGTACAGAACACATGGACCGCAAAGCCGGCCTTGGGATCGATACGCTGCATGACATAGTTTTGCTGCCCGCCCTGATCGCCCGTCTGCGGTTGCGACAGCGCGAATACCTGGCCGCCAAAGTCGCCAAAGCCCGCCGGCGCGACGTCGAAGCCGGCGCTAATGGGTAGCATCTTGTTGGCATCCACCAGCACCGAGACCTTGCCGGCGTGATCGACTGCCATCAGGCGACTGCCCTTGGTCTTGCCGTCCTCGCCTTGTTCTTCTTTGCCGTCATCGTTCAGCCATACCTGGGTGCCCATGGGATGCATGACTAGCGGATCGTAGAGTTCGCCCGGTGGCACGAGGACGCGGGTCTTGAAACCCGCTGCCGCTTGGATGTTCACGCTCAGCATGCGCTCCAAGACCTTGTGCAATTCGCCATCGGCGCCGTGGGCGAGCAGGCTGGTGCTGCTCATGACAACTGCAGCAACGAGTCTTAGTATGTTGGTCATCGATGCGGCTCCCCTTGGATTGAATTCAAGCTTGAGAATGGGCCGCGATGATCACGGCTCAACGCCCGTCAAGGTGATCCACTGTTGACCCATTGTGCGACTGCGGGCCGTGCCCTCAGTGCTTCCACGACCAGCCGAGCATGACCGAATGCACATGGGCCTTGATGCGCTCAGTGCCACCGATGCCGAGCAAGGCGGTCGCCGATGGTCCGCCGTAGGACGAGGGGATGAAATAGCCGTAGGCGAGGTGCAGCTCATGGTGGGGCTCGGGCTGCCAGCTGAAGCCGGCGCTGACTTGATGTATGGCGCTCGGCGCCAGCATGTTCAAGGTCACTGAATTGATGCCGTCGTCATGCTGCGGCCGTTCGCCATAGGCGTAGCCGCCGCGCAACCACAGCTTGGGTGTTATGGCGTAGCCCAGGCCGAAGCGGAAATTGTCCTGGTTGTCCCAGTTGAAGCCGCTGCCGCCGCGGCTACCGAGCGGCTTGTGGATAGGATCGAGCAGACTATTCAACACGCCGTTGGCATTGGCCCGAACACCACCGAAGTTGATGCGCTGATAGTCGAAGGTGAACACCAGGTGCGCAGTTGGCTTGAGCGCCAGCCCGGCAGAGAAATTCTCGGGGATATCGAGTCCGCCGTCGGCCAGCAGGCCGTCGTATTGTTCGAACTCCTGGGTGTACACGCGGCTCGCATAGGCCGCGCCCAAGCTCAGCCAGGGCGTGATGTCGCCCAGCCAGCCAACCCTTACGCCCAAGCCCAGCGCCCAGTCGTAGCCACGGTTGGTGACATCGCCCGGATGTTGCGAAAACGGCTTGAAAGCCTGCAGACCATAGGCCTTGAAGCGCTGCACCGCGATCAGCGGCGCAATGCCGATGCTGTGGCCCGGCGCTACCTGGTAGGCAACCCCTGGTGCTACCACGAGCTGCATGATGTCGAGGCCGAACTTGCCGCAGCCGAGCACGAAGTTGGCCGGACGTGCGCCACAGGTCGCGGGCGCGGCGTTGGAGCCTGGCACGCCGTTGTCCCCACGATAGGTGGTATTCAGGCCGCCGTTGCCGTAGAGCGTCACGCCCCAGGCCAGACGATCGTTCACGCGTCTGCTCATGGCGGCTTCGGGGATCACGAACAGATCGCGACCACTGGTGGTGGCGAAGTCGTAGATCGTATTCGAGCCTTCGCGCTCGACACGACGATAGGGCATGAAGAAATCCGTGCCGATGTCGACGCGATTGCCTGCCGCCAACCATTTGGCGGGATTAGACGACCCAGCGTAGGCATCTTGGGCATAGGCGGTGGTGGCGCCGGCCATCTGCCGCGCGGTCGGCCCATAGCCAAGCGCGAAGTAGCCGCCGCCGGCATGGGCGTCGTCGAACACCATGAGACTGACAGCGAGTGTCAGCAGCGCTACGAAGATCGGTTTGAAAGCCATAGCAGATCTTTAGATTCAGGGCATCGCCCTGCTAGTGGGGTCGGGCGAAACTGACGATAGCGCCACAGCCTAGTGCGTTGGCTTGAAACCCAACTCGCCAGGAAAGCCCTCAATGTCCGGCGGCGGGTAGTAACGTCCTTCACCGAGTTCATCGACGCGCGCAAAGAAGGCCTCGTCGGCAGCGAAACCCAGCGGTCCTATCTCGCGCAGATTCATGGCCTGGCGATAAATATTCCAGGACTCCGGTCGCAAGGCCGAGGCGCTCATCAACAAGGCGTCGCCTTCTTCGCTGTTGCCGCTCTGGCGCAGATGAACGCCGAGACGGAATTGCGCATTGGCCAAGGCCACATTGTCGCCAGGTAGCGCGAGATGAGCGCGGGCTTGGGCTGGCGTGAATGCATGGCGACTCTTCGCGCCGTGAATGGCCCAGTCGCGCACCGCATCCATATAGGTTTGCTTGGCCTGTTCGGCCAGGGTCGCAGCGGATGGCGGTAGGGAGCCATCGGCGCGATTGCGCGCGCGCCACGCATCATGGGAGCCAGCGGTTTCGGCCGGACGCACCACCTGGCCGTGTTCGTCTATCCATACCGCCTGCGGTACGTTGACCATGTTGTATAGATCGGCCACGCGATGTTCTGCGTCGATCAGCACCGGATAACTGGGCTTGGCCAGTTCTATCCATTCGCGTGCGGTTTCCGCACCACGCGATTCCTCCGCCACCGCGATGATGACGAAATCCTCGTGCTTCACTTCTTCGTACAGTGCCTGCCACACGGACAGGTCAAGACGGCAGCCTCACCAACTCGACCAGGTGGTGAGGAATACGCGCTTACCGCGATAGTCCGACAGCTTGTGCAGGTGACCGTCGAGATCGGGCAATGCGAAATCCGGCGCGCTGAGACTGGCTAGCGTGGTGGCACGCTCGCCGGCGGTGGCGCCCAGTACCCAGCTCGAACCGGCGCGGTCGTGCACGACGGGTCGGTCCAGCAGACGCCAGAAAGCCGCGATGTTCACTTCTGCGCCGTTAACATATTGCGTGGCATCTTTGCGCGGCACCGGCACGCAGACGTCACCCTGACACAAGCCCTCGGGCTTGAGCGACCAGCCGCTGGCCTGCGTGACGGCGTCACGGTGCAGCCACAAATCGTCGCCGCTTGCGCGGGCGTGGCTAGTGTCAACGCCCATCGCCCCGGCGTCGCTCAATACAGTGATCATCGCAACTTCTCCTCGGTCGACGGTCGCGACCCTGCTTAGTGTTTAGTGTGTGGCGTCTTGCTCAGCCATAGTCGTGGTAATCGGCCACGCAGCCGTCACGCATCGTCCATAGACAGGCCAGTTCGAGTTTGACGGTTTCGCCACTTTTGGCGAAGCCGTCAATATCGGCGTTGGATGTGCCTTCCCAGGTCAACTCGGTGACGACGGTATCGCCAAGCGCAAACTGGCGCCGTATCGAGTGGAAGCGACGGTCCGGCAGCATGGTGGCGAACTGCCGCATCATGCTCAGCAGGTTTTGCGCGCCATCGACATACGCGCCGCGATTGTGATGCTCGACATGGATGTCGGTCGTCATCAAGCGCGCCAGGGTCTCGAAGTCCTTGGCGTTATAGGCGGCAATCCAGCGCTTCGCGATGTCTAGTGGGTCAGCCATGTCGATAGTTCTCCCTTGGTGTTATCAGCGCTGCGCTCCTCACGACGCACGCGGCTTGACGGTCAAACCCGCCAAGTCGCCCTGCGCGCGCCAGTCCCGCAGCAAGGCGTAGAACGCCACGCCACCGCCACTGTAGTGGCCTTGCAGAAAGCCGTCGTTGCCGCGGGCCGTGCCTTCACCGTTGTAATAGCCCGGTGTGCAGCTCGCCAGGTAGTCGGTCATCATATCGGGCGCGTTGACCTCCGCGACCCACGCCGCCTCGGCCTGTTGGCTGGCCTCGACGGCCGCCAGTTTGCGGGCTTTCGCTTGCGCGATGACGGCGGCGATGTGCTGCGCCTGATTGTCCAGCATATAGGTGAAGTTGGGCACGTAGCCGGTCTGGGTAAAACCCATGTGGAAGCAATTCGGAAAGCCGTGACTGTAGAAGCCGTGGTAGGTGCGCATGCCGTCGGCCCAATAGTCGCCGAGCGAAAGCCCGTCACGACCGAATATCTCGAGCCCGGCCTGGTTGGTATAGGTGACACGGCCGACTTCAAAGCCAGTCGCGAAGATCAGGCAATCGACTTCGTATTCGACACCGTCGACTACCACGCCTTGCTCGGTGATGCGCTCGACGCCTTTGCCGCCGGTATCGACCAGGGTCACATTGGCACGATTGAAGGTCGGCAGGAATTCGTCATTGAAGGTCGGGCGTTTGCACCACGGCCGATACCAGGCTTTGAGTGCTTCAGCGGTGGTTTGATCGGCGACGACGGCATCGACTCGCGCGCGGGTACGGTTCATTTTCTTGAAATCGGCGATCTCGGCCAGACGCAACATGTCTGCGCTGGAGACATCGAGGTGCTCGTTCTGGACGAGCAATTCGCTCAAGGCCTTGAACAATTCGGTCCAGCCATCGTTGACCAGGTCTTCGTCCTGGGGAATGCCAGACAGCAGACAGGAGAAATTGTGATTGCGCGCTGCCTGCCAACCGGGCTGTAGCGTTTTCGCCCATTCCATGTCGGTCGGAAAATTGCGCCGCTCGTCGATCGCTGACGGCGTCCGTTGAAAGACGTAAAGCTGTTGCGCGGACTGGCCGATGTGCGACACGCACTGCACGGCGGTGGCGCCGGTGCCGATCACCGCCACGCGTTTGTCCTTGAGCTTATGCAGATTGCCGCTTGAATCACCGCCGGTGTAGTCGTAATCCCAGCGGCTGGTATGGAAGGTGTGGCCTTTGAAGATCTCAACGCCGGGTATGCCGGGCAGTTTCGGGCGGTTAAGGGAACCGCTGGCCATCGCCACATGCTGGGCGTGGAAAACATCGCCGCGATCGGTCTTGACGACCCAATGGCTGGCCTCGTCGTCCCAGCGCATTTCCAGCACCTGGGTTTGAAACAGTGCGCGCGAATAGAGATCGTAATGCCGGCCGATGCGCTGCGCGTGCTCGAAGATCTCCGGGCCAAAGGAATATTTCTCCTTGGGGATATAGCCCGTTTCCTCCAGCAAGGGCAGGTAGACGTAGGATTCAACGTCGCATTGCGCGCCGGGATAGCGGTTCCAATACCAGGTGCCGCCGAAATCGCCGGCCTTCTCGATGATGCGGAAATTGCGAATACCCGCTTCCTGCAGGCGCGCGCTCATGAGCATGCCGCCGAAGCCACCGCCGAGCACTGCGACTTCGATATCTTCAACCAGCGGCGCACGATCGATCGCCGCGGTGACGTAGGTGTCTTGGTTGTACTTGGCGAGATCACCCGTCACATCCTGGTATTGCGCGGTGGCGTCAGGGCGTAGACGTTTGGCCCGCTCGGCATCGTATTTGCGGCGCAGGGCCTGGGGGTCGAAGCCCAGTTCCTCGATGCTGGGAATGATGTTGCCAGCGCACTGGCCGGCGACGTGCTGTGACATGGTGGGCTCCCCGGAATGGTTCGATTCAAACTCCCGCGATTGTGGCGCCATTGCTGCCAGAGCGATAGCTACCACCCGATAGAGGCGGGCATACACCCTATCGAGCGAGCGGCCAGAGCCCATGCACGCGGGGACGGTTGCGATGCCACCTGTAGGGACTTCGCTATACTCGGCCAGCACCCAATTTCACCCAAGCATCATGAGCGACAGCGCGGCTCATCAATCCGTCGCCCTCAGCGAGCAGCCATATGA